>JAJZID010000009.1 GCA_021810705.1 Actinomycetes bacterium | reverse complement strand
CGCTATCCGTCTCGCCCTCCGCGTAGGTGATCTCGGTGCGGCGCTCGTCGCCGTAGCGGCTCGCGATCTCCTCGAGCTCCTCCTTGATCAGCCCGTAGACCCTGGCCTCGTCGCCGAGGATCTCCCGCAGCTCGGCGATCCGCTCGACCAGATCGGCGTGCTCGGCTCGGATCTTGTCGGCCTCGAGCGCGGTCAGCCGACGCAGCGTCAGCTGCAGGATCGCCTCCGCCTGCACAACCGTCAGCGCGAAGCGCTCGACCAGCCCGATCCGGGCCTGCTCAGGGTCGCGCGAGCCGCGGATCAGGGCGATCACCTCGTCGAGATTGTCCTGGGCGATCAGCAGGCCCTCGAGGATGTGGGCGCGCTCCTCGGCGCGGCGCAGCTCGTATTTGGTGCGCCGCACGACCACCTCGCGCTGGTGGTCCACGTAGTGTCCGAGAACCTCGCGCAACGACAGCGTCTTCGGCACGTTGTCGACCAGCGCCACCATGTTGACGCCGAAGGTCGCCTGCAGCGGCGTGTGCTTGTAGAGCTTGTTGAGCACCACCTTCGGGATCGCCTCGCGCTTGAGCTCGATCACGATCCGCATGCCGCGCCTGTCGGACTCGTCGCGCACGTCGGTGATCTCGGTGATCTTCTTCTGGTCGACCAGTGAGGCGACCTTCTCGATCAGGCCGCCGTCGCCGCCCTTGCGCACCTGGTAGGGCAGCTCGGTGACGATGATCGCCTCCTTGCCTTGGCCGATCGGCTCGATGTGGGCCTTGCCCTGCATGCGAACCCGTCCGCGACCGGTGGCGTACGCGTCGCGAATGCCGTCACGGCCGAGGATCGTGCCAGCGGTCGGAAAGTCCGGGCCATGAATGTGCTTCATCAGACCCTCGACGTCGATCTCGGGGTCGTCGATGTAGGCGATCGTCGCCGCCACCACCTCGCGCAGGTTGTGCGGGGGGATGTTGGTCGCCATGCCCACGGCGATGCCCGAGGAGCCGTTGACCAGCAGATTCGGGAAACGCGCCGGCAGCACCAGCGGTTCGCGCGTGCCACCGTCATAGGTGGGAACGAAGTCGACCGTGTCCTGGTCGATGTCGCGCAGCATCTCGGTCGCCAGATGGTCCAGGCGCGCCTCGGTGTAGCGCATCGCGGCTGCGGGCCAGCCGTCGACGTTGCCGAAGTTGCCGTGCCCGTCCACAAGCGTGTAGCGCATCGAGAAGTTCTGCGCGAGGCGGACCAGCGTGTCGTAGATCGCGCTGTCGCCGTGGGGGTGGTATTTACCCATGACCTCGCCAACGATCTGCGCGCACTTCACGTGCTTACGGTCGGGCCGCAGGTTCATCTCGTTCATCACATGCAGAACCCGCCGATGAACCGGCTTGAGGCCGTCGCGCACGTCCGGCAGCGCCCGCCCGACGATCACCGACATGGCGTAGTCCAGGTACGCCGAGCGCATCTCGTCCTCGAGCCCGCGCGGCTCGATGTTGCCGCCGCCAAGTGTGTCGATCGTCGCCATTTGCAGTGGTTCCTTTCCGGCCCGGGACTAGATGTCCAGGTTGCTGACCAGGCGGGCGTTCTCTTCGATGAACTGCCTGCGTGGCTCCACCTGGTCGCCCATCAACATCGAGAAGACCCGGTCGGCGGCGCTGGCGTCCTCCATCGTCACCTGTGCCAGCGTGCGGGTGGCCGGATCCATGGTGGTCTCCCGCAGCTCCTCCGGGTCCATCTCCCCAAGGCCCTTGAAGCGGTAGAACTCCACGCCGCGTTGGGCGATCTCGAGGATCCCGTCACGCAGTTCCTCGTAGGAGTGGGCTTCGACCGTGCGGTCGCCAAGCGCGATCTGAAACGGCGGCTCGCCCGCCAGCGCCGACAGCTCGTGATGGACGCTCGCCAGCCGGCCGTACTCGTTGGCATCCAGCGCCGCGCGTCGCACGTGGTGGGTGGTGGCGTGGCCGGTCTTGACCTCGATTGTCCGGACGACCAGCTCGAAGGGATCCTGCGAGAGCAGCTCTGTGGTGTAGGCATGGCCGTTGGGCGTGGCCTGTCCCGCCAGGTGCGCAAGCAGCTGCTCGACGCTCGACACGCCGCCCTCCAGGAGCCGCGCCTGCTGCATGAAGGCCACCACCCCGTGACCGTGAGCGGTACGCAGCGCCGAGGCCCAGCCCTGGTATTGACGCAGCAGCCGGGTCAGCCGTTGCCAGCGCGCGTCGGTCAGCTTGAACTGCCCACCGGCATGGTTGGTCACCTCGATCTTGTCGAACTTGTCGCCGAGCAGGATCTCCTCCAGTTCCGAGTCACGCTCGATGTAACGGTGCTTCTGGCCACGGGTCAGGCGGTAGAGCGGCGGCTTGGCGATGTAGACATATCCAGCCTCGACCAGCGGTTGCATCTCGCGGAACAGCAGCGTCAAAGCCAGCGTGCGGATGTGCGCCCCGTCCACGTCGGCGTCTGTCAACAGCACGATCTTGTGATATCGGGCCTTCTCGATGTCGAACTCGTCGCGGACACCCGTGCCGATCGCCGTGATCAGAGCCTGGATCTCGGTGTTGGAGAGCACCTTGTCGATGCGGCTCTTCTCGACGTTCAGGATCTTGCCGCGCAGCGGCAGAATCGCCTGTGTGTTGCGGTCGCGCGCGTCGACCGCGGAACCGCCGGCAGAATCGCCCTCCACGATGAAGATCTCGGCGAGGCTCGGGTCCTTGACGGAGCAGTCGGCGAGCTTCCCGGGCAGCGTCGAGTTGCCGAGCACCGACTTGCGGCGCGTGAGGTCGCGCGCCTTGCGTGCCGCGGCGCGCGCCTGTGCGGCAGACACCGCCTTGCGGATCACGCGCCGCGCGTCCTGCGGGTTCTCCTCGAGCCATTCGGCCAGGCGCGCGTTGACGATCGATTGCACGAACCCCGCCATGCCCGGGTTGCCGAGCTTGGTCTTCGTCTGACCCTCGAACTGCGGCTCCGCGAGCTTGGCGGAGACAACGGCCGTCAACCCCTCGCGTACATCCTCCCCGGAGAGGTTGTCGTCCTTCTCCTTGAGCTCGCCGACGTCACGGGCGTATTTGTTGATGACCGACGTCAGGGCGGCGCGAAAGCCGCTCAGGTGAGAGCCGCCCTCGTGCGTGTTGATGTTGTTGGCGAACGAGAAGACGGACTCCTGGTAGGAGGCGTTCCACTGCATTGCGACCTCAACGGAGCCCTCGCCGAACTCACCTTCAAAGGCGATCACCCTGGCGTGGATCGGCTCCTTGTTCTCGTTCAGGTAGGAGACGAAGTCGGTGATGCCACCCTCGTAGTGGAACGCGACACTCGCACCCTCGCCGCGCTCGTCGGTCAGCGAGATACGCAGGTCGCGGGTCAGGAAAGCTGTTTCGCGGAGCCGCTCCTCGAGCGTCTTGAAGTTGAACTCGAGCGTCTCGAAGATATCGGCGTCCGGCATGAACGTGATGCGGGTGCCGTGTTCGCTGGTGGGCTCGCCGCGCTTGACGGGACCGGTGGGCGTGCCCCGCTCGTAGGCTTGGGTCCAGACGTAGCCGTCACGGCGCACCTCGGCCTCGAGTCGCTCCGAGAGCGCGTTGACAACCGAGACCCCGACCCCATGCAGGCCACCCGAGACCTTGTAACCGCCGCCCTCGCCGAACTTGCCGCCGGCATGCAGGACGGTGAGCACAACCTCGAGCGCGGAGCGGCCCTCCTTCTCCATCGTCGCAACCGGGATGCCGGCGCCGGCGTCGGTCACCGTCACGGAGTTGTCCGGGTGAATGACCACGTCGACGCGGTCGTTGCGCCCCGCCAGCGCCTCGTCAACAGAGTTGTCAACAACCTCGTATACGAGGTGATGCAGGCCCCGCTCGCCGGTTGAGCCGATGTACATGCCGGGGCGCTTACGGACCGCCTCGAGTCCCTCCAGCACCTGGATGTTCTCGGCGTCATAGCTCTGCACTTCGGCCGAGCGCTCGGCGCTGTCGCCGTCGGTCAACGGATCCTCGCTTTACATTGCGAAGCCCCGGCTCCGCAAACCCTGATCGCGTACCGGGGCGTCAAGTCTTCTTTGGCACAATAGTAGCAGAAGCGCACTTGCCAGGAACCCTCACGCGCGCGGGTTTTTCCCTGCATTTGGGCTTAAAAGAAGGGCATTGCCAGTGCTCTTCACAACGCAGCGCAGGCGCGATACGGAAGCGGTGCCAAGGCGCTCGTTGAGGCGCTCTATGACCCTCCCTGACTCAAGCGCCAGAGCGTCTGCCACCACCGCCTCGCTACAGCCGACCGTCAGCACGCCGGCCCGGATCCCGACCAGGGTCGTGCGTTCGAGGATGTAGGGGCCGTGTTCGCCCAAGACCTCACTCCAGGCGCTCGCGAGGTCTTCCCAGGCGGTTTGAGCGCGGCCGAGCTCCGAGCGTGGCTCCCAGTGCGTCCGCGCCGCGCCGAGTGCCTGCGCCAGGGGCCGTGGGGAGCGCCTGCGAAACGTCATCGGACACCGCCGGCTGGCGCCTGGGGGATCAATACCGAGCCTTCGCCGACAGCGACCAGGGCGATATCGGAGCCCTCGACGAACGGCACGTGCTCCTCGTCGGTGGTGGTGATCAAAGCCTGACCACCATCGTTCAGGAGGACTTTGACCAGGGCATGGCGGCGGTCTCGATCAAGTTCGCTCATCACGTCGTCGAGCAGGACGAGCGGCGCAGCGGCGCGGTATCGCGAGATCACGCGACGCTCGGCCAGCAGCAGCGCCAGAAGCCCCAGGCGCTGCTGACCTTGGGAGCCGTAGGTGCGCAGCTGGCGTCCACCGTGGCGCAGGACGAGGTCGTCGCGGTGCGGGCCGTGTTCGGTGAAGCCACGTTCGAGGTCGCTGGAGAGGCGTTGGCGCAGTTCTGCCTGAAACTCCTCGATGCTGCCCGCCTGTGAACGAGGCCTGTAGAAAACCTCGGGATCAGCTTCCAGTCCCAGCGCAGCCGCGATTTCCGCAAAAGCGACTGCCAGCTCAGAGGATGCCTGCGCCCTGTCTTCCATGAGGGCGAGCGCGGCGGCGGCCAGCCTCTCGTCCCAGGCGTCCAGCGTGGCACGCGAGCCGCCGTGGTCGAGGCGTGCAAGCAGCGCGTTGCGTTGCGCGAGCGTCTGTGCGTAGGCGCTGCGGTTGGCGGCGCGTGCGGGCCAGAGCGCTGCAACGTACTGATCGAGGTGGGCTCTACGCAGCGCCGGCACGCCCCGCACCAGGTCTAGGCGCTCGGGCAGGAAGACGCTTACAAGTGGGCGCGAGGGCAGATCCACGAGGCGCTCCACCGGGGCGCCGTCATGCGTCATGCGCTTTGCCTCTCCAGGGGTGAAGCCAACACTGAACTCGTGCGGGCCGACGTCATCCTCGGCGGCAACGACCACGCGCGCCGTGCGACTGCCAAAGCGCAGCACCTCACGGTCGTTGACGGTGCGGCAGGATCGGCCCGTGCAGCCGAAGTACAGCGCCTCGAGAAGGTTCGTCTTACCGGCGCCATTGGGTCCGCAGATGACCGTCAAGCCGCCGCCCAGCGGGGCGGCGGCCGCCTCGTAGCAACGGAAATCACGGACACTGACCGAGAGCACGCGCATGGGTGTGCGCGATCCGTTTCCCTAAACGTTGAGCCTGATGGGCATGATCAGGTAGACGAAGCCGCTGCCGTCGCCGGATTCAAGCAGCCCCGGCCTCAGCGGTGAGATCAACTTGAGGATCACCTCGGCTTCGCCAACCGCATCGAGTCCCTCGCGCAGGAATTCAGGGTTGAAGCCGATTTCGAACGCTTCGCCGTGGAAGGGTGCGGGAAGCGACTCACACGCCTCGCCGATATCCGGTGTCTGCGCGGAGATCGTGAGTTGGCCCTCCACGAATGCGAGCCGCAGCGGCGCGTTCTTTTGGGCCAGCAAGCTGACGCGCCTGACCACCTCACGCAGCTCGGCGCCGTCGAAGCGAAGCTCCTGCACGAAGCTCTCCGGCAGCAACTGCCGGTAGTTGGGAAACTGGCCGTCAATCAGACGCGATGAAAGGACCGTTGAGCCGATCGCAAAGACCACCTGGTTTTGGCGGACGCTGATCGACAGTTGCTGATCCTCGCTGTGGGCGGCCAGGCGAGCAAGCTCCTGCAGGGCGCGGGCGGGGACATTGACCTCGAAGGTGTTCGGCAACTGTTCCGCAAGCTGAGTGCTTTTCACACTCAGGCGGTAGGAGTCGGTTGCCACCATCCTCACCTCACGCCCCGATGCTGATACCAGGATGCCCGTCAGTACGGGCCTGGTCTCGTCTCGTGATGCGGACCCGAGCACCTTGGCCGCGGTCTCGACAAAAGCGCCAAGCGGCAGCGTGAGACCCGCATCCGAGTCGACGACAGGCAACGGTGGAAAGTCCTCAGCGTGCAATGTGCGCAGATGGAAGCTGGCGTTCCCGCTCAGAAGCTCCACATCACCCTCGGCAGGACGCAGCTCAAGCGTGACAGCGTTCCTCGGTAGAGAGCGCACGACGTCCATCAGCAGACGGGCAGGAAGTACGACCGACCCCTCGCGCATCACCTCTGCCTGCAACGGCACCCGCAGGCTCATGTCTGCGTCCGTTGCGCGCAGCTCGCAGCTGCCGCCAACGGCGGCGATCATCACTCCAGAAAGCGCTTGGATGGCCGAGCGTGTTGAGGCGACGCGGACTGCCGCCTGCAACTGGGCGAGGAAGTCATCTCGCTCAAGCTCGATCTTCACTGCTTCATTCCTTGTATTTCATTAGAAGTCGTAGGCATAGATTCAGTGTTGATAAGCGGCCGGTTTTGCGCACGGAGCGGATTAGTTGTTGTGATGGGCACCGCGGAGTGTGTCAGGGGACGCGGTCAGTATTGTTGAAAGCGAGCTGGTCGACGAGCGCCTGGAGGTCCGAGGCCTCGGAGTTGTTCACAGCTATGCGCTCGCCCACACGCTTGCATGCGTGCAGGACGGTTGCGTGGTTGCGTCCACCAAAGGCCTCCCCGATGGTCTGAAGCGGCAGCTTGGTGAGCTCGCGGGTCAGGTAGATCGCCAGCTGCCTGGCCCAGGCGACCGCGCCGGTGCGGCTCGGGCCCGTGAGATCGCTGACAGCCAAGTTGAAGTGCTCAGCGACGGTCCGTTGGATAGCGTCAACCGGTGGAGGCAGGGGATTTACGCCTGTTTGGCCGGTGGCGGTCGCAGATGTGGTGGTCGTTGACGGCAGGATCGTTTTGAGGACTGCTGAAGCCAGCTCGGGGGTGATCGCCTGCCCCGTGAGCGAGTGGTGTGCGACGATGCGGACGAGCGCACCCTCGATGAGGCGTACGTTGTCGCGCACACGGTCTGCGATCAGTTCGAAGACGGCGTCGTCTGTCACGCGGATGTGGTCGATAGCAGCGCGCTTTCTGAGGATCGCCTCGCGTGTGCGCCGGTCTGGGGGATCCAGATGTGCGACGAGACCCGATGCGAAACGCTCACGGAGGCGCTGCTCGATGCCCGTGAGCTGGCTGGGAAGGCGGTCGGCGGTCAACACAAGTTGGCGACCTGAGTCGTAGAGCGCGTTGAAGGTGTGGAAGAACTCCTCTTCGGTTCGCACCTTGCTGGCGAGAAACTGAACGTCGTCGATCAGCAGCACGTCGACATGTCGGTACATATGCTTGAAGCGCTCAAGCGCCTCCCCTCGCAGCGCCGCGATGAAGCCGTTGGTGAACGCCTCAACGGTCGTGTAGAGCACGCGCGTGCCAGGTGAGTAGGCGGTCAGATAGTTGGCTATGGCGTGCAGCAGGTGGGTCTTGCCGAGGCCTGGTGGGGCGTGCAGGAAGAGTGGGTTGTACGCCTGGCCGGGGGTTTCCGCCACGGTCAGCGCAGCTGCGTGAGCAAGGCGGTTACCGTCGCCGATCACAAACTGCTCGAACGTGTGGCGAGGGTTTATCTCTGAAGCGAGCTCTCCCGCAGACGCTGGGCCGGCGCTGCTCAGCGCCTGGTGTGCGCGAGTGGCTGCGTCATGCGCGAAGGCGACGCGCGCCCCTTTCCCAAAGACCTCCTGTGCGCACGCTTCGATCGTCTTTCCATAGCGGCCCGCGATCCAGCCGTCGGTACCAGCCCCGGTCGTCAGGACCAGCAACTCGCCATCCCAGCTGACGATTTCAACGCCATCCAGCCAGAGGTCATAGGTGGCTGGGCCCACATAGGCGCGCAGCCGCGCTGCGACATCTGACCAGGCAGGGTTTTGCGGGAGGTGCCCGAGCATCTCCAAGCGGCTCCTAACAGCTGAGACGTGATTGTGCGAGAGGTCCCGGTTCCACACGGGACCGGGGTGGCGAATATAGCTCCGCCCGGGGCCTGCAGCGGCGAGTTGGAGCAGGCCTTGGCGCAAAGCGCGAGAAAAAGTGCGAGCGCCGTGCTACACCATGGTGCGGACGGACGACCCGCGGCGACGCTCGGGGAGTCCGAGCCTGCGTATACTGCCTGCCAACAACCGCTCAGGCGGTGAGGACAACCGATGAAGAGGACCTACCAACCAAAGAAGCGCAAGCGAGCACGTACGCACGGGTTCCGTGCGCGCATGCTGACCAGGGCAGGTCGCGACGTCCTCAAGCGGCGCCGCGATAAGGGCCGGAAGCGGCTTACGGTGTAGGTGGACGGTGGCGGGCGATGGTTCGCCACGCCGAGGGCGGCTGTCACGGAGCGCCGAGTTCGACCGTGTCATGCGCAGCGGCAGGTCGCATGGCGGCAAGGAGTTCGTGCTCTACCTGTTCCCGCGTGGGACCGACGACCGCGCGCGTCTCGGCATGTCGGTCTCGCGTAAGGTCGGTGGGGCGGTGGATCGCAACCGTGTCAAGCGGTTGGTCCGAGAGGCGTTCGACGCAGAGTCGGGTCGCCTGCCGCAGGGAACCGACGTTGTGGTGATCGCACGGCCAGCCGCCCGTGATCTGGCTGAGCGTGAGGGGTTGGCGGGGGTTCGGAGGGCGCTCGGTGAGCTCCTTGCCAAGGCCGAAGGTGCGCGCGACGGGGGCGACGAGGGCTCACAGGCGGCTGCCAAGCTGGGCGCGGGCCAAGCGGCCGCGGCCGGCGAGCTAGCGTCCGGAGCGCCACCGGTAGCCGGGGTGCAAGGACCGTGAGCGAGGGCGATCAGTGGTCGGTGGCGACCATCGGGCGGCGCGTGGTTGTCGCACCAATAAAGCTTTACCAAAAACTGGTATCACCGTTGACGGGCCAGCGGTGCAAGTACCACCCCTCCTGTTCTGAGTACGCGGTGCAGGCCGTCACGAAGTTCGGCATACTGCGCGGGCTGGTGCTAGCAGGCTGGCGTCTTCTGCGGTGTAACCCGTGGAGCAAGGGCGGCTTTGATCCGGTCGAGGATCAACGCCTGTTCCGGTCTCGGCGAAAGGGCTCAGGCTCCTGAAATCATGCTCGTAACCGCAAACATCTTTGGGCCACTGATCAGCGTGTTCGCCGCGGTGATCAAGTTCTTCCATGACAGCGCGGGCCTGTCGTGGGGCTGGTCGATCGTCCTGCTGACCGTATGTGTGCGCTTGGTGCTCGTGCCGCTTGCCGTAAAGCAAGTTGGGTCGATGCGCCGGCTCCAGCACGTGCAGCCGCAAATGAAGGCGCTGCAGCAGAAGTACAAGGACGACAAGCAGCGCCAGCAGGAGGAGATGATGAAGTTCTACCGGGAGAACAACGTTAACCCGTTCGGCTCATGCCTTCCCCTGGTGGCCCAGTTCCCGGTCTTCATCTCGCTCTACTACATGTTGCGAGAGAACCTGCGCAAGGACATCTGTCCGCCCGTGCAGGTCGCATTTCAGAAGCACTACGCGCTGATCCATCACGTGTCGCTGAAGGCCGCGGCGAGCCAGACCACGGCCTGCGGGCCCCATTACCCGAGCGCCAGCTTCCTGTTCATTCACGACATCACGAGCATCCCCACGGGGCTCACGTTGATCGTGCTGCTGATCCTCTACGTCGGCACGCAGATCTCCTCGACGCTGTTGATGTCGGCACCGGGGATGGACCGTAACCAGCGCAACATGATGCTGGTGCTGCCGCTCGTGTTCGTCCTGTTCATCATCCGCTTTCCCGCCGGGTTGATCGTGTACTGGATTACGACCAACGCTTGGACGATGGTGCAGCAGTACACGATCAAGGCGTTCATGGGGCCAATGCCCGCGGTGGCCGGGGGTGTTGCAGGGGAAGCGTCGGCCGGCGGGGCGGAGCCCGTCGTCAAGCAGTCCGGGGGAACTGGTTCGAGAACGTCAGAGACAGGTGAGGCGAAGCAGGACCAGGGAGGGCTCGGTGGCCTCCTGCGGGGTCGCGGACCGCGCGGGAGTGTGACGAGCGGAAACGCTAGGACGCCGAGCGATAGCGGCGCCGACGTCGTAAAGCGTGAGCCACCGCGGCGAACTGGTGGCCCACCGCCGTCGGCGAGGGCCAAGAAGAAGCGGTCTGGCCGCAGGCGGTAGTGCGCGGTGGATGGCGATTTGACGCGTGAGTGCGAGTTGGTCGCGGGAGTGCTGCGGGAGGTCGCGGCCGCGGTGGACGCCGAGTGCGAGGTTGCCATCGAGGCGAGCGCTGAGGGAATCCGTGCCGAGTACGTGGGGGCCGACGCCGGAGCGCTGATTGGCCATCACGGGCAGACGCTCGATGCGATCCAGCATCTGGCGCAGCGCGTTGCTTTCAGGGGCGCGCGGGAGCGGGCGCCGGTGATCGTGGATGCGGCCGGATATCGGGGGCGTAGGGAGACGACGCTGCGTGCGATGGCCGACCAGGCTGCGGATACGGCCGTACGGGAAGGTCGAGCCGTGGAGCTGGAGCCGATGGGGGCGCAGGAACGAAAGGTCGTGCACCTGCACCTGAAGGATCGCCACGATGTCGAGACGTACTCGGAGGGCGAGGAGCCATCGCGACGGCTTGTCGTGGTGCCCGTCGGCGTCTAGAAGGCTTGCTGTTACAGGTCTGAGACGAGCGCCATGTTTCACGTTTTTCTAAGCCGTGAAACAAGACCCTCGACCGGCTTATGCCGATGATTGAGCCCGCGTGGTAGAGCTGAGCGACTTTGACCGCGGAGTGGTGCTCGGGCTCCTGGTTGGCGAAGGCTCGTTTGGGGGCGACGGTAAGCAGCCGCAGGTGACTCTGCGCATGCACACCCGACACGAAGCCATCTTTCGCTGGCTACTCGAGCGCTACCCGAGCTCGCGGCTATACGGCCCGTACACCCACGGTGGGCGCTCGTATTATCAATGGATGGCCAGAGGCAGAATGCTCGTGGTCGATCTCTTGCCTCTGCTTGAAGACGAACTCACCCCAGAGTTGGACGCCCACGCCGCCGAGCGCTTTCGCGCAATGTTGGACCGCTACTCGGGCTTCATCGCCCGCGAGCGAGCCCGTGGTGAGCCTGGCGACCAGGGTTGAACTGGGCACGATGCCCACAGCCCCTGGCTCGAAGGACCCGTATGCCGGTGTCTACGCGCTTGCGGACCGCTTTGGCCTGACATCGGCCCAGGCGCTCAAGCTGCGGCGTTACGCCGCTCTGCTGGCCGAAGACGAGCGTGCGCCAACCACCGTGCGCGACCCGCAACGTGTGATCGACGATCACCTCGCGGACGCGCTGGTCGCCCTATCTTTTCCAGCGGTGCGCAGGGCGTCAGGCGCGGCTGATATCGGCGCTGGCGCCGGTGTGCCGGGCGTGATTCTCGCGGTGGCGCTACCTGGAACGCACGTCACGTTGATCGAGGGATCGACTAGGAAGTGCGACTTTCTGAGGGCGGTCGCTGGGGCTCTCGAGCTGGAAAACCTCACGGTGGTGCACACCCGGGCCGAGGCCTGGGAGCCGGGCCTGGGATGCATGGATCTTGTAACCGCGCGCGCCGTCGCTCCACTTCAGGTCGTCTGCGAGTATGCGGCGCCGCTGTTGAAGCTGGGTGGAGCGCTGTTGGCTTGGCGTGGGCGCCGTGATCCGGAAGCTGAGCGTGCTGCCAGCATCGCCTGCGAGGTGCTTGGTCTCACGCCGTCAGAGCCACTTCGGGTTCACCCATATGCGGGCGCCGAGCACCGCCACCTTCACCTGGTTACCAAAACACGCCAGACCCCATCGCGCTTTCCGCGACGTCCCGGGATGGCAGCCAAGCGACCACTCGGAGACACGTAGGGCGTGCATCGCCGGCTGGACCGTCGGGTTTGAGCGCATTTAGCGACAGATACGCACACGGCGAGAGCCCTTTGTCGTTTCGGCTCGCTAGCTTCCATGAAAGCCATGGGAACGATTTACGCGATCGCAAATCAGAAAGGTGGCGTCGGCAAGACCACCACTGCCGTAAACCTCGCCGCCTGCATCGCCGAGGCCGGCTACGAGACGCTGCTAATCGACATCGATCCACAGGCCAACGCCACCGTCGGCGTGGGACTTGACAAGCGTCTGGAGCCCAGCGTCTATGAGCTCCTCAGCGGCGAGGCGACCATCGAGCAGGTCGTTGTCGCAAGCTCAGTCGACCATCTCTGGGTTGCGCCCGCCAGCCCGGACCTCGCTGGCGCCAACGTGGAGTTGCCCCGCATACCCGGCTCTGAGCGTCGATTGCAGGAGGCACTGCGTGGTGTGCGCGACCGCTACGCCTTCACCCTGCTCGACTGCCCGCCCTCGCTTGGTCCGCTCACGGTCAATGCCCTCGTCGCAGCCGATCGCGTTTTGGTTCCGGTCCAGGCCGAGTATTTCGCGCTGGAGGGTCTCGCTGGCCTCCTCGACACGCTCAAGCTGATCCAGCGCGAACTGAACCCTCGTCTTTCAATATCAGGCATGGTCGTGACCATGTACGACGCACGCACGCGCCTGGCCCAGGACGTGCAGAACGAGGTTCGCGCGCACTTTCCCGACCTCGTCTTTGATACCGTCGTGCCGCGCAACGTACGCGTCGGCGAAGCTCCCAGCTTTGGCAAGCCTGTGATTCACCACGACCCACACTCCGCCGGAGCCGCAGCCTACTTTGAGCTGGCCAAGGAGGTGGCCGCACGTGGCTGAGAAGAACCGAGCGATGGGGCGCGGCCTGGCGGCCATACTGGCCGCCGCCCCAAGCTCCGAGCGGGAGGATCTGAGACAGCTGCCGATCGAGCTGATCAGCGCCAACCCGAATCAGCCGCGCCGCAGCTTCGATGAGGCGTCGCTGGTTGCGCTTGCCGACTCGATCCGCGCGCGAGGCCTGATCCAGCCGGTTCTCGTACGTCCGCTGGCCGCTGGCCGCTACGAGCTCGTCGCCGGCGAGCGGCGTTGGCGCGCGGCTCAGATTGCCGAGCTCGACACGATCCCCGCCATCGTCAGGGAGCACGGTGACGCCGAGAGCCTCGAGCTGGCGGTCATCGAGAATATGGCGAGAGAAGATCTGAACCCGGTGGAGGAGGCCCGCGCGTGCGCCGCCCTGGTTGAGGAGCTCGGTCTCACCCGCGAGGAGGTCGGCCTGCGCGTCGGCCGCGGCCGCGTGGCGGTTTCCAACCTCATACGGTTGCTCGATCTGCCTGATGAGGCGCTAGCCCTGCTGGAGTGTGGCGATTTGAGTGAAGGTCACGGCCGTGCGCTCCTGCTGGCCCAGGACAACGCTGTGCGCCGGACGCTGGCGCGCAAGGCCGCCGCCGGACGCTGGTCTGTACGGGAGCTCGAAGCCCGCGCCAGAGCCTCGAGCGCTGAGCGCCAGGCGATTGAAAGCTCAGCCGATGAGCGCCCACAGGCCGCTGCACAGGCCGACCGCGATGCCGCTGCCGCGCAGATCTCTGACGCGCTCGGCGCCGCGCTCGGCGCCGATGTCCAGGTGCGTGTCGGCGCGCGCGGATTCAGCGCGCAGCTGCACTTCGCGTCCTTGGAGGAGGCTCTGGCGCTGGCAGACCGTCTGTCGCGCTGATCCCTGCCCACGCTTGTCTACCGAGGTAGACGGCAAGCTGGATCGCGGCGCCGACGCTGCCTCGCGCTTCGGGTGACCGAATAAGCACGGCTCGTTTCGAGCGTGTAAGTTGCCCGGCCATGGAAGTCGACGAGGCGATCCGCACGCGCCGCACGCACAAGGCCTTTGGGCCCGACCCAGTTGCACCGAAGCTACTGAACGAGCTCTTTGAACTCGCCCGTTGGGCCCCCAACCACCACCTCACCAACCCCTGGCGCTTCCGGGTGCTGGGTCCGCAATCACTGGCCGCATTGAAGCTTGTGGCAGGGACCGACGCAGCCCGCAAGCTCGACCGCGCACCGACCCTCGTGGTCGTCAGCCAGGTCCGCTCTGACGACCAGGCGCAGGACGAGGAGGACCTGTGCGCCACCGCCTGCGCGGCCTACGTGGTCCTGCTGGCGGCGCACGACCGCGGCTTGGCCGGCTACTGGCGGACCCCCGGAGTCCTGCGCACGACAGCCGGGCTCGAAGCCTGCGGTGTGGGTGAGGACGAGCGTTTCGTCGGGCTGCTTCACCTCGGCGCGGTACGCCAGCCGGCCAAGCCCAAGGACCGCGCCCCGGTCCAGAGCTTCGCCACCTACCTCGCCTGAGTGGCGTTTGCGGCATCGCTGCCGTCTACCACGGTAGACTACGTCCACCGTGGTAGACAATCTGTCGCGCGAGGCTCTTGTTGCTGAGGCCAGGCGGCTACAGGATCGCGCGCTCAGGCGTCAGCTGCGGGCAGAGCGCGCAAGCGTCGCCTTCCAGCACGCGATCCGCCGCATTCATGCCAGCGGTGCGTCGGTCCGAGAGATCGCTGCAGCGTTGGGCATCAGCCACCAGCGGGTGCACCAGATCCTCGACGCGGCCAGCGGAAAGGGAGCGTTGAAACGACCACGAGCGCCGGTGATATGCAACCTCTGCGCCGAACACGTCGAGCCAGAGCGTGCGGTCGCCGGCCCCGGCGTCTATGTCTGCGCCGGTTGTGTCGAGCGTGGTAGTTGCCTGCTTGCAACCTCCACACCCGCGCCCCCGCCGGCGCGGGACCGGTCGAGTCCACCCTTGATGCTGGTCGGGAGCAAGGGCACCTGCGCCTTTTGTGGGCGCCCCGCGCCGGCGGCACAGGCGTTGGCACACGCGCCACGGGGGCTCGCGCCGCCTGCCTGGAGCAGGAGGCGCAGCCGGCGCGGTGTCGGCATCTGTGGCGACTGTCTGCAGCTCGCTCGCGAGATCCTCGCGACCCGACCGAAACGGCCAGATGCCGCCGCCTGATCGTCGCTCGGCGCTAACATAGCTGCGCCGTGCGAGGCAGAGGTCGGTGTCTGCGCTGCGAGGGGTATCTCCCCAACCCGGTGCTGCCGGCTTGGCCTCAGCGGCGATCACGGGCGATTAGCTCAGTCGGTTAGAGCGCTTCTCTGATAAGGAAGAGGTCCCAGGTTCGAATCCTGGATCGCCCACTCAGAAGTCCCTGGGAATTGACATGTTCGTTGATGAGTTTCGAGCGGGAGGGCTTGCGCGAGGGGCCATGTAGGGGCCAAGACTGGCGAATCTCTGAATGCGAGGCTCGTTAGGGAAGCGGTCGAGCGTTGCCCTCGCTGGCTCTGATGTTCTCACGGAGCCGCTGCCGCAGACCGGTCGGCAGCGTCGGTGACCGGCTTTCCTGGTGGGTGGTGGCAGTGCTCACCATCTGCAGCCGCGACTTCGTCGGCGATCTGACTGGCGACCCCGTCCTCAACGTCAGACGGACCCTGCTGGGGACGGCGGCCGCCGGGTGATAGGCAGGCGAGAATGCGTTTCGCAGGCGGCGTCGAGTAGCCCCAGCTCCCGGGACGTTGCGTCACGGCCGCCGCGGTCGCGCTGCGCCGCGCGGCCGGCAACCAGTCCGATCCTCGCCCGATTCGCGGAGCAGCACATCGACGACGTCACCGCCGGGCACGGAATCCCGGTGCTGATCCCGCCGGACTCCGGCAAACGCACCGGTGAGCGACCAGGTCCGACCGGCGGACGCTACTCATTCATGCGCCGCGTGCTGGAGACAGACCTCGGGCGTGAGATCTACCGAAAGCGCCAGACCCAGATCGAGCCCGTGGTCGCTCACACCAAACACAACCGCAAATACACCAGCCTGCACCGAAGAGGCCGGGCCGCTGCGCGGACGTCGAGAGCGTGCGGTCCCGTGGTGGACCGTCTACGTCATGGCGGCATGGTTTCCGCTCCGCTCAGCTGTGCGTATCGGGGCGGAGCGGGAGATCAGGCCGAATGGGCGCCAGGGTGTGAGTTAGGGCGATGCGGGGCGCCTCGAAGTTACTCCCTCGTCAAGAGGTGACCGCGGCTCGATCCGGCTGGAGCATGGAAGGACTTCAGCTCTAGCAGCTCGCCAAACCCGAGGCGTCGCGCGAAGTCCCGGCGGGAGCGCTCTGTGACCGCAACGACGTCCTCGACGCCTGACTGCGTGAAGTCGACGACTGAGCGGGCGGGCTTTTGCCCGGCGGGGAGCTCCAGGATACGGGCGATCTCGTGCGCGACCGCGACCGGGTCGGCGTCGACGCTGGGATCGAACAGTCCTGCTGTCGCCTGTTCGTTGCGGGCGACGAGCCCGTCGAGTTGGGCGTAGGCGCCGCTGACCTGTCGGTCGGCGGCGCGGCTCGCGTTCGGGAAGTGCTCAGTACCGCTGGTGAACGCGCCGGGCATTACGATCGTGGTCTCGATTCCGAACTGGCTCACCTCGTAGGCGGTCTCCATCGCGAGCGCATCGAAGGCGAACTTCGAGGCGACGTAGGGGCCGAGGAACGGCGGCACGCTGACCGTGGTTGTGCTACCGACGTAGATGAGCGTGCCGGCTCGTCGCTCGCGCATGTGCGGGAGCGCAGCGCGGTTGACGCGCTGGGCTCCGAGGACGTTGACGTCGAACAGGTGCGCGATCTCCTCGGCCGTAAACGCCTCAACGTAGCCGACGTAGAGGTGGCCGGCGTTGTGCACGACCACGTCGAGCGTGCCGGCTTCGCCGAGCACCGTGGCGACTGCCCCGTCGGCCGATGCCTGGGACTGGACATCCAGCTCCACGATCCGCAGATCGGACCCGGTGGTGGCGGCCTGCGCACGCATGACGTGCGCGTGCTGGGCGTTGCGGCCGTGTGGGGCGCGCATACTCGCGTACACCGTGTGTCCGGCCGCGGCGAGTGTCGTGGCAGTGAGGTTGCCGATGCCTGTGCCGGCACCGGTGACGAGAACGACTGACATTTCTTCGTCTCCTTGCGGTCGGTGGTTCAGACGCCGCTGCCGTAGTCCGGACGACGGGGGTTTCAGGCGGCGCCGCCGTTGGCGTGGATGACCTGGCCATTGAGCCAGTGCCCGGGGCCGGCGAGAAAGGCGGCGAGCTGCGCGATGTCGGCGGGCTCGCCGAGCCGCTCGAGCGGTGCGAACTTTGCCGCCCGCTCGATCGTCTCCTCGTCCTTGCCGTCGAAGAACAGGTCAGTGGCCGTCGGGCCGGGAGCGATCGCGTTGACTGTGACGTCGCGGCCGCGCAGCTCGCGCGCGAGGATCAGCGTCAGCGCCTCGACCGCACCCTTACTCGCCGCGTAGGCCGCGTAGCTCGGAATCGCGAGGCGCGTGACACTGCTCGAGAGGTTGATGATGGCTCCGCCAGCCCGGACCCGTCGGGCCGCCTGCTGGCTGACGATGAACGTGCCCCGGATGTTGGTTCGATAGATGCGGTCGAGCTCTTCCAGGTCGAGCTCGGCGACTGGGCTCAGCGGCATGATTCCGGCCGCGTTGACCACCACGTCGAGTCCGCCGAATTCGGCTTCCGCGCGGTCGAACGCCGCCGCCACGTCGGCGGCATCGCCGACGTCAAGCTGCACTGCGAGCGCACGTCCGCCGTTCGTGGCGACCTCCTCGACGACCTCATTGGCCTGCCCGCCGTTGCTCGCATACCCGACCGCGACGGCACGACCGTCGGCGGCGAGACGCAACGCGATCGCTCGCCCGATTCCGCGCGAGCCGCCGGTGACGAGTGCCACCCCGGTGAGATCTTGATGTGACATGGACAACTTCCTTTCTCAGTAGGCGCGTGCGGCCTCACCGCCGCGCACGTGCTCGGCGATGAAGCGCCCCGCGCGCTCCAGCGCGCGATCGCCCTCCTCGAGAATTTCTGCGAAGGCCTGGAAGACATGCGGGACGTCAGGGGTGACCTCGAGCGTCACCTCCACCCCGGCACGCGCAGCGCTTGCAGCCAGCCGAGTCGCATCGTCGAGCAGGACCTCGTTGCTCCCCACCTGGACGAGCAGGGGTGCTGTGCCGTGCAGGTCCGCGAACACCGGGCTGAGGTGCGGATCGCGCGGATCCGCGGACCCCACGTAGTCAGCCGCGCGACGCCGAAGCCCGTTCGCATCGACCGATGGGTCGACCGCCCCCTTGAGCACGACGCTCTCCCCCGACAGGGTGAGATCGGCCCACGGTGACAGCACGACCGTGCAGGCCGGCTGCGGAAGCCCGTGCTCGGCCAGCACCGATACCAGCGCGATCGCCAGCCCACCGCCCGCCGACTCACCGGCGATGACGACGTCCTCGGGCTCGACGCCCGACTCCAGCAGGCCACGGTAGGCGGCGATCGCATCCTTGAGCGCGGCCGGGTACGGGTACTCGGGTGCCAGTCGGTAGTCAACCGAGACGACCCGGGTTCGAGCCCGTCGTCCCAGCTCTGAGGCGAGGCCGGCCGCCGCCGCGGCAGAACCCATCGTGTAGGCGCCACCGTGCAGGTAGAGAATCACCGCGTCCCCTCCGGTACCGTCGACCTCGATCTCCACCACGGGCACACCACCGAGCGTGGTGGCACGCATGGTCACGTCGTCGGCCAGCGGATGCGAGGTCATGATCGCCTCGAGCACTCCGCGCTGCTCCGCGAGATCGCCGCCGAAGTCCAGCGGCGCCTCCCGCATAAGACGCTCCACCTCACGCCTCTGCTGCATGCTCATCGAACACTCCTCCTGTTCCGCCCACGGGGGACGGGTTGATATGAACGCTGCGTTCATATATAGCATGAAAGTGAACGTTGCGTTCATATCTGCAAAGATCCGTCCGTGAGCCGTTCCGAACCCGATGCATCTCCGACCCCACCCGCAACGCTCCCGACACGCCGGCGCGGGCGCGGCCGAAGGCCCGTCGCCGAGGTCCGCGACGACGTACTGCGGACCGCAGAGCGGATCCTCCTACAGGAGGGCATGGGCGCCTTCACGATTGAGCGTGTCGCGGCAGAGTCAGGGGTCAGCAAGACCACGATCTACAAGTGGTGGCCGACCAAAGGCGCACTTGCCTTCGACACCTACTTCGAGGCGACTCAGCCCGAACTGGAGTTTCCCAACACGGGCGACGTGGCGGCCGACCTGCGGACGCAACTGCGCTCTCATGCGCGCCTGATCGGTGATACGCCAGCGGGTCGTGCGTTCGCGGGCCTCGTCGCCGAGGCCCAGACTGATCCGGATCTCGCCGCAGCAATGCATGAGCGCTATACCAAGCCACGACGACGCCTCGCCCTCGCACGAATGAGACGGGCCCAACAGGAAGGCCAATTACGCGCCGACGCCGACCCCGAGGTCATCATCGACCAGCTCTGGGGGGCGGTCTATCACCGCCTGCTGCTCACGGGGCTGCCCATCACAGCCGAGTTTGTCGACTGCGCACTGTCCAATCTGCTGGACAGCATTCGGCCAGCCATCGCGCTCGCGCCGCCTACGCGACGATAAACGCGACGCTGCGGTCCCGAGTAGGCATCGACGTCGAGCACGGACATGCCTGCGCAAATTGTCCGCGCAGACGCCACCGCCGAACTCACGGTAGGCGTCGCTTACCTGGGCGAGTGGGTAGACGGCGGCGATCGGGACCTCGAGTTGGCCATCGGCGATCAGTCCGGCGAGGGTCGCGAGCTGCACGGCGAGCGAACCGACTCCACCCGCGGCACCGGCGATCGCAACTGTGTCACCGGCCTTCGCCGTTTCCTGCTCGCGCGGAGCGGCAGGTGACGGGCGCGGCGCGTTTGCGGGTCGGAGTCGGCGGAGTGTGCCCCTGCTGTGGCGAGTGGCAGCAGTGCTTGCGCCCCGCGTGGGCCGTCACGGAAGGGTCACGACGACCTTCTGGGCCGAGACGCCGTTGCGTTGTGTGTCGAGCGCGTGTTGGAGGGCGCTGTAGTCGGTGCCGACGACGAGCGGCTCGGGGACGGTGCGGTAGCGTCCGTCTGCGAGGGCGGCGGGGAGAAACTCGCCGAAGATCGCGTGGCTGACCTCGTTGTGCTTAAGCGAGGAGCCCCAGATGTACTTGAGGGTCACCCGACGAGTACGGGCGCGGAGCTGCAGGCCGATGTTCGACGCGACCAGGCGGCAGACGACGCGTCGGGTCTCGGCGCGTCGTCCAGTCTCGTTCGCGAGGCCCGCGAACGAGACGGGCGGTGTCGCGATCGCGACGAACCGTCGTCCTGTCGACCGGCTGGCGACTGTCAGGCAGTGGCGCGCCGCGGTCGTGCCGATCGCCATCGCGCCGGCAAACGTGTGGCCGTCCAGGACGCTGCAAATCTCCTCGGTGACGTCAGGCTGGTTGTAGTCAAACGCGTGGTGCGCGCCGAGCGACCGAACATAGTCGTGGTTGTGTGGCGAGGCTGTCGTGATCACCTGATACCCGGCAGCGACCGCCAGCTGGATCGCGTTGCTTCCGACGCTCGTCGAGCCGCCCCAGACCAACAGCGCCTGATCACGTGGCTCTGGCTCCGCGCACGGGAGTTGAAGCCCGAGGAAGTCGGTCTGGAACAGTGCGCTTGACGCCGTTGAGACCGCCATCGGCAGCACCGCAGCGCGCTCGTATGGCAGAGCATCGGAGATCGGGCAGGCCAGCCGCTCGAGCACGACGACGTAGCGTTGGAACGCGCCTCTCGCGGCGGCATTCGTGTCCTTATCGGTGCCATCGGCAAACCCGATCACGCGATCTCCGACCTTGAACCGGGTGACTCCTGTGCCCACGGCAGCAACTTCCCCGGCAACGTCGGTTCCCAGCACGGTTGGGTAGCGCAGCCAGCGATAGGCCAGGTTGCCGGCTGATTGGATGATCCAATCGAGGGGATTGACCGCGACCGCGCGGGCGCGAATCACGATCTGTCCTCTACCCGGCTCGGGTGTTCCGGCCGACCGAACCTCAAGCGGCCGCCGCAACCCGGGCAGCCACGCAGCGATGTTGTCGTCGTGTGCATAGCCAGTCATGTGATGCTCCTGCTCGTCGGGATTACACTCAGTGCAGTCGAGTATGACAGGTCTCACTGCACTTTGTGCAATCGTCACGATAAGATGTCCTCGTGACGCGCTGGGAGCCTGACGCGAAGGGGCGACTGCAGATCGCCGCGATCGAGCTGTTCATGCAACACGGCTACGACGCGGTCACCGTCGACGACATCGCCAAGCGTGCCGGTCTGACGCGGCGAAGCTTCTTCAACCATTTCGCCGACAAGCGCGAAGTGCTGTTCGCGGGCTCCGAGGAGCTCGAGCGCACCGTGATCGACGAGCTGAATCGCTTGACGGCCGAAATGCCACCACTGGACGCTGCGCTCCGTGCCCTCACGACAGCTGGCCTGACCCTCGCCCGCTACCGCGAGGGTGCCGGCATCCGGCGCGACATCATCGCCTCCTCCAGCGACCTGCAAGAGCGAGAGCTGATCAAGCTCGCGTCTCTCAGCCGCGCGATCGCCGCGAACCTCGCCCCGGACGGAGTACCCAACCAGGCATCAAGGCTCGCCGCCGAACTGGCGATCACGACATTCACCAACGCCTACGACGCCTGGATGGACCAGCCCGATGGCGATTTCGAGCATCTGATGGCCGTTGCGTTCAACGAACTCAGAGGTATCGTCGACACGGCGCAGCCAGCGATCCGTACAGCGCACTGAGCACGCACGGGCTGACCCTCCGCTCAAACCGGCCGGAGCGCGTCGCCCGCATTACGGCGGCTTGGTGGGTCCGGTACCGGCTCTACGAGTGAGTCTCGTGGCTGAATGCGTCAGGCCGGCCTTGCGCGGCATCCGGAGGCTTTGAGCGACGCGGCCGCTACCCATGCGAGACATTGGGGCTAATCGAAGTCGCGCCATTGGGCTGAACACATGACGCGGAGACCTGCATCCGTCTTCGGGCATGCATCCTCGACGTCGAGGTGAGACTCCTCGTTCGCGCGGAAAGCAGGCAAATCGCTGGCCACCGCTTCCGTGCTCGCGTACGCCCAAGCGAGGCTATGCATTCGGTGACGACGAGCGTTCGCTTGTCTGGTCAATCGTCCGAAGCTTGGGAGATCATGACAAGCATGTCCAGGTGGCTTGTAGGTATCTTCGACCCTCACGGGGCGCCACCAATGACCGGTCCGAGGGTCGGGCATATTCCGAGCCTCAGCAAGGTGTACGAACGGGGCAGCCAGGAGGACACGCTCGCCTAGGCATGGGCTGAATGGGATCAGGCCTACGGCTACCGGCCCGCGAATCGTTCTGCGAGCATCGAGCTGCGAGGTTGAGTCGATGAGCGGCTCACGTGCTTGATGGCTGAGCTTCCGCCAGACCCAACAACGTTGGGCATGCCCTCGGAAGCCGTGGTCGCAGTTCCGACGGCTGGACAGTTGCTTTACCGGATCATCTTGGATGAGAAGCCCGCAATCCAGGACTTGCTCTCCAACCACGACAAGCACAATCGACAAATGGGTCGGGAGCCCTGGCTCTTCGACAACGGCCTATCCATGCTTGCGGATGCGGGGCAAGCTGCTGAAATGTGAGATCGGTTCCGCCGTGGGCAGCATCTCGCCGAGACCGTGCTCAATCCTGGGATGGGAATCATGCTCGCGCGCACTCTGAAGACGCCGGGCCACCACACCGTTTGGGGTCGTCCGGAGGATCTCCTGATGTTGGCTCTTGAACACCGGGGGATCCTGTCGATAAGCAATGGCGATGACGTTTGCAGTCGTCTACATCGAGAACGGGGATTTTGTCGCCGACTTCGCCTCTGGCGACTCCCGCGCCCCGGTGTTGGGCGATGAGGACGACTAACGCGTCGGGCGGTCATGGTGCCTGCCTTTGGTTCTGGCCGACGGCCGATTCAGACGGGAGTGGGTCTGCGACCAAGCCGTGGTCGTACTGAAAGGCAACCGGATCCGAGGTGGTTGGTTCTCGGATCCGGTAGCGGCTCGTCGGTTAGAGGGTGCCTTCTCGGCTGGCCTGGTAGGCGGTCGGGACGGTTGGCTGGTAGCCGAGGCTGCGTGCGAGGGCTCCGTCCAGTTGTCCCATCCATGGGTTGATGAGGGGCTCGGCGGATGGCTGGTAGGAGGCGTCGACGAGTTCGGCGATTTCATAGACGCTCATCGGGGCTTCGTCGACGATGTTGACGATGTGGCTGTCGGTGATGCCGGTCAACGCGAGCTGAACAGCGGTTGCGATGTCGCGGTGGTGGACCAGGCTCATCCTCTGAGCCGGATGCCAGTTCCAGCCTGCGAGGAGCCCGGGGGCAGATTGCAGATGCCCGTCACCGTCGCCGTAGACGAATCCGAGTCGCAGGATGCTCCATGTCAGCCCGCTCTGTTGCAGAGCCTTCTCCGCAGCGAGCTTGCTGGCGGGATACGGCATCTCCGCGTTGGCCGGATCGCTCTCCTGGGCAGGGCGTGGAAGGTCGTGGCCATAGACCAGGCCCGTACTGGCCATGATGAAACGCGCCTCGGGTGCATTGGCTTGCGCGGCCGCGATGAGGTTTCGGGTGCCCTCGAGGTTGACCTTCCAGATCTCGTCCGGATCCGGGGTGCGTAGCACGGCAGCGAGGTGAACGATCGCCGAGGCGCCCTGCACTGCTGTGCCCAGGGAGTCGGGGTCCAGCATGTCGCCCTCCACGGCGGTGACGCCCGCGGGAAGCTCCTTGCCGGGCCGAACAAGCGCCCGGCACGCGATGCCGGCATCGAGCAGGCGTGGGAGAAGTCGGGAGCCCACCAGGCCCGTTCCGCCAGTCAACAAAACCGTTGTCATTACTTGCATCCTTCGTTGAGATGATTGAGGCGTTCGGTGGCCGCCTGCAGGACTCGGACAACCGTTTGGAGATCGGCATCGTCGACGCCGTCAAACGCGGTCGCCACGATCAGCTCGATCGGGTCCGGCAGTCGCTCCCACAGCCGCTGCCCGGCGACGGTGAGGTGCAGCACCCTCTGACGCAGATCGCTGGGATGAGGCTCCTGGTCAATGAGACCCTTGCGCACAAGCGCGGATACCACCCCACTCAGCGTCGCGCGCTCGATCTGAAGCATGCGCACCAGATCACGCTGCAACGTCGGCCCGCCGTTAGCCAGCTGGTACAGGACGTACCACTGCGTAGCACCGAGGTCGTGAGGGCGCAAAACCGAATCCATCACGGCCCGGCTGGCGAAGTAGTACTTCTTCGCCCACGCCCCGGCAGAGTTGTGGTCTGAGCTGGCCTGGTTGTTAGCCACCTAACAGATGATGATAGCTAGCTAACAAAATGTCAAGCAACCGCTCTCAATACCAACCTTCAGGAACCGACAGACTCCCACCACCCTCAAAGCCGACCTCGCCCAGCCAGACCAAGCCACCCCCAGCCCGCCAGCACAAACCACCAACCCCATCCCCGGAGCCAGCCCAGCTTTCCCAGCTTGCTGTCTAACCGTCTGCCGCCGGGGGTCGGCCCGCGTCGGCGACACCGGCCTGCTGAAGCACGTCGAGGAGCTCTTCCAGCGCCTTCAAGATCGCAGCGCTCCGCTCCTCGGGGAGCTCGTCGAGGATGAGCGCCAACGTTCGGGCCTCGGTCCCCGACCGCAACTCGGTCGCCGCCGCCTCGATCTCGGCGGGGATCCGCACGAGCGTGCGGCGCCGATCCCGTGGATCCGGTGCGACGTCGACCCACCCGCGCGCGGACAGCGCCGTGACAGCGGTCGAGACCCGGCTCTGTGCGTAGCCGGTGCGTTCGGCGACCGGCCCGATCGAGGTTGGCGCGTTGCGAAGGAGGTCCTCCATCACGATGAGCTCAGCGACCGGTACGCCGGGCGCATAGGAGTGCATGTCCTTGCGGCCCAGCTCAACCAGCCGGTGACCCAGCCACATGAGTTCAGCGACATACACGGCTCGATCGTACCCTAAACCCCATCACCAAAGATGTATCTGCTAAGATACATCACATGAGATACATCGTTCCGACCATCGGAGGCACACCATGTCGTTCGTAAAC
>JAJZID010000193.1 GCA_021810705.1 Actinomycetes bacterium | reverse complement strand
GTCGCCGGCGGCGATCACATCAAAGGGAACCTCGTCGCCAGCGGCGACGGCGCGCTCAAGGCGTATGCCCGCAGCGGTCGTGAAGGCCTCAAGCAGGCCGTGAAGGGTCGGGTTTCTCACGCCCTGCCAGTTCGGCACCCACGCCGCGCGTCCTGCCTGTGAGAGGCTGTTTGCAGCGCCGCGCAGGCCGTCCGCGGCGCGCCCGTTTCAGGCTGCGGTCAGGGTTTCAAGCTGCCAGCCGGACGCGGGCTGGGCAGCATCCGGCAGTGGCTGCTCGCACTCGTCACTCAACCAGCGCAGCCCGTAGGCCCGCATGTCCTCGATCAGCGGCACGAGCGCTGTGCCCTTGGCGGTGAGCGCGTACTCGACCCGGGGCGGCACCTCGGGGAAGGTCCTGCGCACCACCATCCCCTCCTCCTCGAGTGCCCGCAGCCGCAGCGACAGCGTGCGTGGGCTGATGCCCTCGAGCTCGCGCTCCAGCTCGCAGAACCGCGAGTGCCCCTCCGCCAGCTCCTTGACGAGCAGCAGGGTCCACTTGCCGCAGACGACCTCGGCGGTGCGGCAGACGGGACAGGTATCTGGCGAGGACATCGTTAAGCGATGAGTCTAGCGCTCGCTTCAAAGTCTGAAGCAAGCGCTGACGCTCGCGTGTCGCCCGCGCCTACGCGACGTCTCGAAGCTTCTGGGCCTCGGCCAGCGACTGCAGTTTCTTAAGCGACTGGTTCTCGATCTGCCGGATGCGCTCGCGGGTGACGTTGAACGTCCGCCCCACCTCATCCAGGGTGCGCGGGTGCTCACCACCGAGGCCATAGCGCAGCTCGAGCACACGGCGTTCGCGGTAGCTCAGGTTCTCGAGCGCTTCGCGCAGCGCCTCCTTGGTGAGGATCTCGGCGGCGCGCTCATACGGTGACTCGGCGCGCTCGTCGGCGATGAACTGCCCGAACTCCGACTCCTCCTCGTCGCCGACCGGCTTCTCCAGCGACACCGGCGCCTGCGCCGAGCGCTTGATCGACTCGACCTCGTCGGGCTCGATCCCGGTGACCTCAGCGATCTCCTCGGCGGTCGGCTCACGGCCCAGCTCGGTCACCAGCTTGCGCTCGGCACGACCGATCTTGTTGAGCTTCTCAACCACGTGCACAGGGATGCGGATCGTGCGCGCCTTGTCAGCCAGCGCCCGGGCGATCGCCTGGCGGATCCACCAGGTGGCGTAGGTGGAGAACTTGAAGCCCTTGCGGTAATCGAACTTCTCCGCGGCCCGCACCAGGCCCAGCGTGCCCTCCTGGATCAGGTCCAGGAAAGGCAGGCCCTGGTTGCGGTAGTTCTTCGCGATCGACACCACCAGACGGAGGTTTGACTCGACCATCTTCTGCTTGGCGTCCAGATCACCGCGCTCGATCCGCTTGGCCAGGTCGACCTCCTCCTGGGCGGTCAGCAGACGCACCTTGCCGATGTCCTTCAAGAACAGCTGCAGCGAGTCGGTGGTCATGTCTGGCTTGAGATCCAGCGCTGTCTTGGCACGGCGGCGGCCACGCTTGTCGGGGGCACGCTCGACCTCTGCCTCTGCGATCGCCGGATCGACCTCCTCGACCAGCTCGATCTCCGCCCGCTCGAGGAAGCCGTGGAGCTCCTCGATGTCGCTGTCGTCGAGGTCCAGCTCGGCGACCGCGCCACTGATCTCGGAGAACGTGAGCACGCCAAGCTGCTGACCGCGGTTGACGAGCGCCTTGACCTCTTCGAGTTCCTGCAGTTCAGCTACTGACATCTGGTTCCGTTTCCGTCGTGTTCCCAGCAGCCGGGCCGACCCCGACAGCTCGAAAGGTGGCGGCGCCCGCCTCGCGACGCGCATTCCACCCACTCAACCATGGGGCAATCTTACTTCGGCGACACCCACTGATCCACTAAACGACCGCCGGCCCGCGAATCTGTAGCCGCGGGCCGGGCAGGTGGACGGGCCTCAGTCATCTCCCTGAAATATTGCACGTCCGCGCACGGACGCGAAGCTGGGCGGTTGCGACGCTCAGTTGATGCACAATCGGGCTGTGAAGACGGCCGCCGCATCCCTGTGCGCCCTGCTCGCCTGGCTGCTTGCCCGCGACCGCCGTCGCCGCCACCTGCCGGGGCGTGCGTCGATCGTCTCGCCGCGTCATTGCACCCGGGTGGCGCCCGACGGCTCTGTCCATTCCGTGCAGTCAGCGCACCTGGAGCTTCCCGGCGCACGACTCGAAGAGCTCTGGAACCCGGCGCAGCTCGAGAACCTCGGCCGGACCTACTGGCGCTTTCTGACAAAGGCGACGCTCGGCATCGTCCGCGTGCTCTACGGCAAGCACGAGCGCAGCGTGGTGCTGTTCTCAAGGCCGCTGACGCTGCTGCGCTTCGACCCGCCCCGCTACGTGCTCGAGCCAGACCACGCGAGCATCACCTGGGCGATCCGCGACGGGCTGCTGGTCTCCCACGCCGGCCGTGGCAGCGGCTATCTGGCGATCCGCGTGCAGCGCGGCAGCACCCCGAGCGAGCCCGCCAGCCTCGACGTGGATGTCGAGGTGGCGAACTTCTACCCGTCCATCGCCTCGCGCCTGGGCACACCGGTGTATCGCGCCACGCAGGCCGTGGTGCACGTTCTGGTCACCCACGCCTTCCTGCGCTCGCTCGCCCGCCTGCAGCTGGCGCAATCGCGCGTCGGACGACTGCGTGACCTACGCTGAGCGCGCCTTCGCCACCAACCCGGCGGCCCGCCCGCGCGCTCAGATGTCGAAGCCGACGTTCAGCTCGCGCAGCTTGGCACGGTCGTGGCGCGCACTGATCCGGCGCACGGTGCCCGACCGCGTGCGCATCACCAGAGACTCGGTGGTCGCAACGCCACCGCGCCCGTAGCGCACGCCCTGCAGGACGTCACCGTCGGTGACGCCGGTGGCCGCGAAGAACACGTGGTTGCCCCGCACCAGATCGTCCTTGGTGAGCACCCGGCCAAGCTCATAGCCGGCCTTGACGGCACGCTCGCGCTCGTCCTCGTCGCGGGGCCACAGGCGCCCCAGGATCTGTCCGCCCAGACATTTGATCGCGGCCGCTGAGATCACGCCCTCAGGCGTTCCGCCGATCCCCCACAGCAGGTCGACGGGCGAGTTCTCGGAGGCCGCCAGCAGACAGGCGGAGACGTCGCCGTCGACGATCAGGCGCACGCGCGCGCCGGCCGCCCGCACCGCCGCCATCTGCTCGTGATGGCGGGGACGGTCGAGCATCACCACCGTCAGGTCGCGGATGCTCGCGCCGCGCCGCTCGGCGACCAGCGCGAGTGTCTCGGTCAACGGCCGCTCCAAATCCAGGAGGTCCGCGATGTCCGGGCCCCCGGCAAGCTTCTCCATGTACACGCAGGGCCCCGGATCGAACATCGCGCCGCGCTCTGACAGCGCGATCACGGTGAGCGCGCTCGGCATCCCCATCGCCGTCAGACGCGTGCCCTCGACCGGGTCCACAGCGACGTCCACCAGCGGCGGTGTGCCGTCACCGACATGCTCGCCGTTGTAGAGCATCGGCGCCTCATCCTTCTCCCCCTCGCCGATCACCACGACGCCATCCATCGCGACCGTGTCGAGCACCTGGCGCATCGCGTCCACGGCAGCCTGGTCGGCCGCCTCCTTGTCACCGCGGCCGATCTGACGCGCGGCGGCCAGTGCCGCCGCCTCGGTCACGCGCACCAGCTCCAGTGCGAGGTTGCGGTCCGGTTTGATCGATTGGTCAGGCTGCATGGCGCTCAGGCTACCTTTCTCCCCCGTGGAAGCCACAGCCTACCGCCAGCTGCTCCCGCCCGGCGGCCCGACGGACGCGCGCACGCATGTCGAGGCGCTGATGCGGGCAGCCGTGCCAGAGCGGGCGCAGCGCCCGTACACGCTGGTCAACTTCGTGGCCAGCCTCGACGGTCACACCACGCTCGGGCCAGATTCGCGCGGGCTCTCCGGCGGCGCTGACCGCGAGCTCTTCTACGCCCTGCGCGAGCGCGCAGATGCCGTCCTGGTGGGCCCGCCGACGCTGGCGGCCGAGCGCTACAAGCGGATGCTGCCCGCACCCGAGCGGCGCGCCCACCGGCTGGCGCAGGGCCGCCCGGCCGAGCCGCTCCTGGTCACGATCAGCCGGCGCGGCCAGATCCCGCTCGACCTGCCGTTCTTTGCCGAGCGCGAAGCGCGCGCGCTGATCTTCTCGCCAAGCCCTCCGGTCGCGGCCCGCTTGGCCGCGACCGTCGTCCACGCGGGACCGGCCCCGTTGGCGCAGGCGCTGCGCACGCTGCGCGCAGACCACGACGTGAGGCTGCTGTTGTGCGAGGGCGGGCCGACCCTGTTTGGCGCGCTGCTCGCCGCCGGGTTGGCTGACGAGCTGTGGCTGACGCTGGTGCCACGGCTGGTGGGTGGAGCGTCGGGTGCGGCGCTGCTCAGCGGAGCAGCGCCGCAAGCGCCCGCACCTGCCCGCCTGGCGGGCGTGCTCGAGCACGCGGGCACCCTGTTTCTGCGCTACCGCCTTTGACCCGAGCGTCGCTAGCGTGGTGTCTCAGTTTTAGGTGGTGACTTCCTCCCCTCCCTTGCAGAAGGGGAGGAAGTCAAAGGTACCTCTCGCTGGCCCTCGGCCAGCGACAAAGCAGCATTAGCAGAGCGCATAGCTCGCCCCACCACAAGCCGCAGCTATTTGCGAGACACTCCGCTAGCCCCCAAACCTCCCCGCTCCCAGGAGTTTTGTGCATTTCGGGCGCTCCCATCGCCCCAAATGCACAAAACTCGCCCTGCGGCCCAGATTTGGGGGCCAGAGGCGGTTCGCGGGGCTCACAAGCAGTGGCCGTCGGCTTTGCCGATCGCTCGCGCGAGCGCTGCTCGCGGCCGCGCCGCT
>JAJZID010000192.1 GCA_021810705.1 Actinomycetes bacterium | reverse complement strand
ACAGCCGCGGCATGCTCGCCGCCGGGGCGTCCGTCATCATCAACACCAACAACCACCAACGAGAAGTGGGGCCAGATCAGGCCGTCACGGTGGGGCCAAGCGAAGTCGTCGTTCTCACGTAGAGCCCAACTCGACGCCGTGGTCACCAGTCGGCCAGCTCGGCCGCGTCAAGGTGACTATGACCGGGGCGCCCGACGCCGTGAGCCTTCCCCCGGACGCCCCGCGCATCAGCAAGATCTACATGAGCGAAGGCGAGCCTTACCTAGTCCTCGACGGCGCTGATGAGTACGCGCCCGAGTCGCTGGCGGACGCCTCGTCGTGGCTGGCAGAGCACGGCTACGTGATCGGCGACGATCCCGACCTCGCGGCGATGTTCACCACCCCGAGCGCACCGAGCGTCGCCTGACCGAGCGCACCTGCGCCAGCAGCACGCCCCAGCAGGGCGCAGAGACCGGCCGGCGCTGAGACTGGGCGCGCCGGCGCTGGCGCTCAGCCAGAGCCCCCGAGCCGCCGCAGCAGCCAGGCGAGCGCCTCCTGCGCCTCGACCTCGGCGAGCGCCCGCTCGACCTCATGCTCGCGCCACTCGCGCCAACCCACGTCCGTGGTGCCGCTGCCACGATAGTCAAGCTCAAGCTGCTTCCACTGCTGCAAGCGGTCGCGCCGACTCCGCGCGTGCCGCTCAAGGCTATCCGCGGCCCCGGTGGTCAGCGAGTGGAAGCTATCCGACGCCCTCACCATCGCCGCCAGCTCGACGCCGAAGGCCTTCACCAGACCTGCAAGCCGCTCCGGCTGCTGCTCTGCCTGCTGCTCGGTCGGCGCGTCCACCTGCTCTTGTGCGCCCACCTGCTCGCCTGCGGGCGCGTCTGCCTGCTCGCCTGCCTCTGGGTCCGCGTGCTCGTCTGCCATGCACGCACCCTAACCTGGATTATCGGTGGGGGGTTTGTCCACCCTGCTGAGCCTGCCGACGTAGACGGCTTGCGCCTGTAGCACTGGCTTTTCGCGCGGCCCTCGGCGTCTGGCAGGGTGGGTTTGGTGGACGTGTCGGCCGGTATGGCGGAAACACTTCCGGTTCGCGGCCCGGGAGCGCACCGATAGGTCCTGGTGTTTGGTTGATGCTGACGGTTTGTCCGTCCGCAGGCTCTGCAACCATAAGGCTAGTAGCGTCCACTAGTTCAACCTAGTAATGACTCAGCGTCCCGGACACGAGCAGTTCACCGCGCCTACGCACCCCACGCAGCGCCGCTACGAGGCGCTGCGCGCCTACCACGTCGAAGGCGTCTCAGCCCAACAGATCGCCGACCGGCTCGGGTATACGCGCGCGAGTGTCGAGACGCTAGTGCGCGACTTTCGCAAGGGCCGGCTTGGTGAGCTCACCGAACTGTTCGCCTCCGCACGCCCGGGGCCCAAGCGCCAGCCCAAGAAGGACGCCGCCCGCGAGCGGGTGATCGAGCTGCGCCGTCAGCGTCACGGGATCGAGGAGATCGTCGAGGTGCTCGGCCGGGAGGGAACCCCTTTGTCGCGGACCGCGGTGTGGGAGATCCTGTCAGAGGCGGGACTGTCCAGGATGCCTCAGCCGGCCGCGTCACCGAAACCGGGACCCGCGCCGCAGCGGCTTGCCGCGGAGAAGGTGCGCGTGCTCTCAGACGCGGACTGGCCGACGCACGGCTCGATGCAGACTCAGCACGCCGGCCTGTTTCTGCTGTTACCAGAGCTGGTCGGGTTCGATCTTCCGGGGCTGGTGAAGGCGGCTGGGTGGCCGTCGACCAGCCAGCTTCCCGCGATCAACTCGGTGCTGTCTTTGATGGCGCTCAAGCTGTCCGGTCGCCGGCGACGCAGCCACGTACAGTCAGTCGTGCACGACCCCGCGCTGGGGCTGTTGGCGGGCCTGAACGCGCTGCCCAAAACTTGGCATCTGAGCACCTACAGCTACCGCACCAACCGCACCCAGCAGCTGGCGTTCTTCGGAGCGCTACAGCCCCGGCTCAAAGAAGCGGGACTGCTCGGCGAGCAGGGCCTGAACCTCGACTTCCACACGATCATGAGCTACGGCCAGGACACGGTGCTCGACAAGAACTACGTGCCGCGCCGCAGCCAGCGCACCCGCTCGGTGCTGACGTTCATCGCCCAAGACGGCCAAAAGCACACGATCATCTACGCAAACGCCGAGCTGACCGCACGCCAGCAGTCAGGCGAGGTGATCGAGTTCTGCCGCTTCTATGAGAAAACCCACGGCGAGCTGCCCAAGCTGCTGGTGTTCGACCAAAAGCTCACCACCCAGCAACACCTTGCCGAACTCGACGAGCTCGGTGTCGGCTTCATCACCCTGCGCCAACGCTCCCCACGACTGATCGCCACGCTCGAGCAGCTCCCGGCCAGCGCCTGGACCAAGACCCGTCTTGACCGCTCCGGCAAGCACAAAACCGCCAGCTACCACGAAACCCCAGTCACGCTCGCCGGCCGCACGTTGCGCCAGATCGCGGTCAACGGCCTCGGCCGCGAACAAGCGACGCTGATCATCACAAACCAACAATCAACCGTCAAGCAGCTGATCGAACGCTACGGCCAGCGCTGGGGAATCGAGAACCAACTCGCCGAGCAGATCCGCGCCTTCCACCTGGACTCGCTCGCATCACAAGTACCGCTTGCAGTCGACTTCGACATCGCGCTCACGATCCTCGCCGACATCACCTACCGCCGCTTCGCGCACGGCCTGCACACCGCCTACCACAACAAAACGCCCGACACCATCCGCGACTACCTGATCGACGCCAGCGGCGAACTGCGCTTCACCCCAAACAACATCGAAGTCGCCCTGCGCCGCCGCACCCACACCCCCGCGCTCCTCGACGCCGGCTACCAAGACCGCCGCATCACCGTGCCCTGGTGGAACGGACGCACCCTCAGCTACAGCTTCCCCGCCCGCTGAACCGACACCAACAGTCGAGTCGAATTAGTGAACGAACGAGCCGCCGATAATCCAGGCTAACCGCGTGCCCGCGCCGCGTGTGATTCGTGCGCCCGGCGCCGTCGAGCGCCGCTAGGGCACCGTGAGCGCCAGCAGCACCGCCCAGGATGCCCGAGGCCGTCCAGCGCCACGAGCAACGCCCCGACCGCACAAGGGCAGCCGGGGCGCCCGCCGCGTAGAGGCGCTCACGCGCCGGAGTCAGTCATACAGCGCGATGTTGAGGGCAGCGAAGATCTGCTTGATGCCATGGAAGAACGCCCTGCCGTCACCTTCGTCCACCGCCACGAGCATCCCGACCACGGCCTTATTCTCGTCAACTACGATCGATCCGCTATCGCCGCGCTCCGCAAAGCGCTTGCCATCAGTCCCATACACGTCCCAGCCAGCGGTATACCGGATATCGGCATCCCTGAGCTTTAGGTCTGATGTGCTGCACGGAAGGAGCGAGCCTGTGGTTTCATGGCTCGCCGCTCCGTGCTTCCTGACCGACATCAATTCAGATTTCTGGTGAGGTTCGAGCACGAACAGGTCTCTTATGCCGTTGGGCATGCCGTAGGCCGCCTCATTGCTACATGCCACGCCGCCATACGGCTTTATCACGGCTGCATCAACAGCAATCGATGGCAAGTTGTGAAGCGGTACGCGGCGACGAACGATGCCGCAAGGCGTGCCGTTGTTCCCAGGCTCCGGTCCTGGCGGGGCACTGAGCATCGCCGACCCATCAGCGATGCCCGTGACGAGATGAGCCGCCGTGAGGATCAGCCGGTCGTCTTTGTCTGCTGTCTTAGGGCTGAGATCCCTGACGAGCAGCCCAAACGATCCGTGACGCACCAGTCTTTGCCGGCCGTAGATCGCCGTCGCGTCCGGGAACAGCCAGCACCCAGGCCGTAACAGGGCTTCTCAAGCGTAGGCGAGCACAGCGCGTGCCGCACGATGAATCACAACCGGGACACCACGGAACGTCTCTGGCAGGCCGTCAGGAAGCTCCCCGTCGATTTGCACGATCAGCACGAGGTCGCCATCCCGCCTAGCGATGCGGACGCCGACAACCGAGTCGGCGTCCATATACCGATGAACGAACTCTCGCTGTGCGTCAGCGTAGCTACTCATGGCTGGTCTCATTTTCGATTAACGGCTGATTCGGCGTCATTCTGAACTACCTGCGGCTGCGCCGGCAGAGCCTACCGCTAGGGTGTGCGGCCGACGATGCCATAACTATCGCAGAACCGGCTCGCGATGCAAGCAGGAAAAGCTGCAACCTGGACGCGGCAGCTCAAGTGGTCGGGCCGTTTCCCCGCATCGCATCCCTTGAGACAGCGGCCGCCTCGTAAGCAGCTACTTCCAGAGCCTTCGCCACACCCCAGCACGCCCGAGCGCACGGCCGAGCGCCACGTTCTTCGCGCGCCGCGCGGCCCTGGTCGGGCTGCTCAGCGAGCTGATGTTGTTGGAGATCCGCGCGGCCCGGTAGAGCTGCGAGGTCAGAGACCGCCTGCGCGCCATCGTCATCACCTTCCCGCTTGCATGATGTAGGTGATCTTCTACCTGATCACAGAGACGACCGCAAGCGCCTCGACGCCGACGTGCCCGGCCCTGCGTGTGCGCCCTGGTGAACGTCCGCAAGCGCCTCGACGCCGCGAGCGCCTCGATGCCCAGCGCGAGCGCGAGCCCTGTACTACCTCGACGGCCTCGAACCGCAGAGGGCCGGCGCCTCGCAGGTGACGCCGGCCCGGACCGCAACCTCAACCGCCTACACACTACGCCCCAGCGCGGACGCGACCGCAGATCGGCCCTACCACACGCGCGCGAGTACGCCGGTCGCGTAGACGACGACCGCGAACGCCGCCGCCCCGACGAGCAGCCACGCAAGCGCGGCACCCAGCGCCAGCGCCGTAGCCAGCACCCGGACAAACAGTTGCACGAGC
>JAJZID010000191.1 GCA_021810705.1 Actinomycetes bacterium | reverse complement strand
GACCGATCAGGCGCCCGGCCAGTCGCACAAAGCTGTTGCCGACCAGCGGCTCCTCGCCGCCCCTGCCGGCGGTGAAATAGATCGGGAAGCAGGCGCTCGCGCCGGAGTCGCCGTGGCTGCCGAGCGCGACCTGCACGCGTGCCTGCGCCAGCGTCAGCCGGTCGCGTCGCCCGCCCCTGAAGACGACCGTCAGATCGGGTCCCAGGCGCATGAACAGCGGGCAGGCGCCATGGATCACGGCGGGGGTTAGGCGATCGGCGGCGCGCGTCAGCGCGCGCACGCTGGCCGGGTGCGTGAGCGTCCGCGTGAGCGAACGGTAATGCCCGTCGCGGCCCGGCAGGAAGCTCAGCGTCACGACGATCTCCCGCACGCCCACAGGCACGCGACCCGTCCCGCTCGCCCAGGCAGGGATGCTTCCAGCGGCCCACAGGGCCCCGACCGTCAGGATCGTGACAACCGCAACAAGTAACCGGCGCACCATCCAAGGGTAGTTGCGGGCATGCGAGCTTTGGCAGAAACACCTTGTCGCGTCGTGTCCCCCCGGCCGGGTGGTTCACGGATGCGTCTGGTGGAACAAACCCGCTTGCAGCGGGACGCTTCAATATCAGTGACTGCGATGACGAGCCCGACCACAGTCCCTGCGATCAGCGCTGCGCGGTTTCGTGTCGGCGGCGCCGCGGTGGCGGCAGTGGGCTCGAGCCTACCCGCGGGCGTCGTTGACTCAGCCGAGATCGAGCAGCGGCTCGGACTCGCGCCCGACTGGATCGCGCGCCGGACCGGCATCCGCGCGCGCCACGTCGCGGCACCGCAGGAGCGCCTGGACACGCTCGCCGCCACCGCGGCCGCGACCGCGCTCGAGCGCGCCGGAATCGCGCCCACAGATGTCGATCTCGTCCTGGTTGCGACGAGCACGGCGGATGAGGTCATGCCCAACGCGGCGCCCATGGTTGCGGGAGCGCTCGGCGCCACTCGCGCGGGCGCCTTCGATGTTGGCGCCGCCTGCTCAGGCTTTCTCGCGGCGCTTGCGACCGGCGCGTCGCTGATTGACGCCGGCCGCGCCCGCTGTGTGGTGGTGGTGGGGGCCGATCTCATGTCGCGGATCGTCGACCCAGCCGACCGTGGCACATCGGCCATCTTCGCCGATGGCGCCGGCGCGGTCGTGCTCGTCGCCAGCGGCGAGGCCCGGATCGGCCCGATCCTTCTGCGCAGCGAGCCTGACACCGACGGCATCATCTACGTGGACCGTGAAGATCAGCGGATGCGCATGGCCGGCCATGAGACCTTCAAGCTGGCGGTTGCGCGCCTGTCAGAGACGACCGCCGAGGCGGTTGCCGCGGCGGGGCTCACGCTCGACGACATAGATCTCTTCGTCTACCACCAGGCCAACGGCCGCATCCTGACGGCCGTGGGTGAGCGGCTCGGTCTGCGTAGCGAACGGGTGGTTGATTGCATATCGGGTCTCGGCAACACGTCCGCGGCCACGCTTCCGCTCGCGCTCGACCACAGCGTCCAGAGTGGGCGCCTGCATAACGGTGACCGCGTGCTGCTGGGCGCGTTCGGCGCCGGGTTGATCTGGGGCGCGACAGTTCTCGAATGGGGGGTGCCAGCATGAGTGCAGTGCTTTCGACCAGCGATCAGGAGACGCTCACGCCGATCGAGCGTCTCGAGGCGCTCTGCGATCCCGGCTCGCTCGATGTGATCCGCTCGGAGGTCGTCTCGAGCCACATGGGTCTCAAGGCCCGTGCCGGTGACGGCGTCGTGGGCGGCGCCGGCCTGGTCGAAGGCCGCCCGGTGTTCTGCTACGCCCAGGACAACTCCTACGTGGGCGGGTCGCTGGGTGAGATGCACGCCGAGACGATCGTCAGGGTGCTCGAGCTCGCTGACCGTGCGCGGGCTCCCGTCGTCGGCTTCGTCGGCTCGGGTGGCGCACGCATGCAGGAGGGGGTGCGCGCGCTCGGCGGCTACGGGCGAATCTTCCGCCAGACGGTTGCGCTCTCGGGCAAGGTGCCGCAGATCTCGATCATCAGCGGCCTCTCAGCCGGGGGCGGCGCCTACTCGCCGGCGCTCACCGACTGGATCGTGATGACCAAGGAGGCGAGCATGTTCCTGACCGGCCCGGCGGTCGTCAAGGATGCGCTCGGTGAGGATGTGACCGCCGCCGAGCTGGGTGGTCACCGCGTTCACGAGCGCAACGGCGTGGCGCACTTCGTGGCCCCCAGCGACGCCGACGCGGCGCTGCTCGCCCGCGACCTGCTCGGTTTTCTGCCCAGCCACCGCGACCTGCCGCTGCCGCTCGCCGAGCCACGGCCGGCCGGTGCCACGGACCCATCGGTGCACGTGTCCGATAACCCGCGCCAGGTCTACGACGTGCGCTCGGTGATCGCCGGGATCGCCGACGGCGGCGACCTGCTCGAGGTCGCGCCCGGCTGGGCCCGCAACCTGGTGACCGCGTTCATCCGGATCGAGGGACGGCCCGTGGGTGTGGTCGCCAACCAGCCCCGCTACCTCGGTGGCGTGCTCGACACCGCGAGCTCTGAGAAGGGCGCGCGCTTTGTCAGCCAGTGCGACGCGTTTGGCGTGCCGATGCTGGTGCTGGTCGACACCCCAGGCTTCATGCCCGGCTCAAGCCAGGAGGCGGCAGGTGTGATCCGCCTTGGCGCCACGTTCGTTCACGCCTTTGCCAAGGCGACCGTGCCCAGGGTGACCGTGATTCTGCGCAAGGCCTTTGGCGGTGCGTTCATCACGATGAACTCGAAGGATCTCGGCGCTGACTATGTCTTCGCCTGGCCGCAGGCGGAGATCGGCGTGATGGGCGCCAAGCCCGCGGTGGGCATCATTCACCGTCGCGAGCTGGCGGCGGCCGAAGATCCGGACGCGGCGCGCGAGGAGCTCGCCGTGCGTTACGCCGAGACACATCTGCGCCCACAGGTCGCGGCGGCTAGCGGTCACATCGACGAGCTGATCGCGCCCGAGCAGACGCGCCAGCGTGTCGCCTGGGCGCTGCGTTCGCTGGCCAGGGCACAGCGTTGAGCGTCGGCCGGATCTTTCTGACGGGCGCCACCGGCTTTGTCGGCATGGAGGTGCTCGTGCGCTATCTCGAGCGCGGTGAGCGTCCGGTCACCTGCCTGGTGCGCGCATCCTCCGATCAGGCTGCGCGCGAGCGCCTGGACGGGATTTTGGACGAACTCGTGGCCAACGGCGCCGAGCTGTTCGCCCACCGGATCGAGGCGGTCGCGGGGGACGTGACCGACAGCAACCTCGGTCTCAGCCGGCCGACCCGCGAGCGGCTCGCGGCCGAGGTGACGACGATCGTTCACTGCGCCGCCAACGTCTCGTTCGAGCAGACGCTGGAGGACGCCCGGCGGGTCAATGTCGGCGGCACCCGGCACATGCTTGCCTTCGCCACGCTGGCTCAGCAGCGCGGCGGGCTGCACCGTTACGCGCAGATATCCACGGCCTACGTGGCCGGCACGCACACCGGGCGCTTCACCGAGGACGACCTCGATGTCGGCCAGGAGTTCCGCAACACCTACGAGCAGTCCAAGTTTGAGACCGAGCGGATGATCCGCACCGAGGCCGGGCATCTGCCGTGGATCGTGCTGCGCCCAAGCATCGTGGTCGGCGACCGTTCCAGCGGCTGGACGGCCGCCTTCAACGTCATGTATTGGCCGCTGCGCGCGCTCTCCACCGGCCTCTTTCGTGCCGTGCCGGCGATGCCGGAGGCGCCGCTCGACGTCGTCTCGATCGATTACGTCGCCGACGCCATCTACGAGCTCAGCGAGGCGCCCAACGACGCCGACCACCGGACGTTCCTGCTCACCGCCAGCGAGGACGCCTCCACGTTTGCGGAGATCGTCTCGATGGCCGCGCGTTACTTCCGCCGACCAGAGCCGCGGGCCGTCCCGCCGGCGGAGTTCATGGCCGGCGCCGGCACGCTCTCAGACGCGGCGGTCGGCGCGATCCGCATCTACTTCCCCTATTTCGCGATCGCGACCGTGTTTGACAACGCGCGCACGCGGAAGCGGCTGGCGCAGGCGGGCATCCACTGCACGCCGCTGCGCGAATACATGAACCGCCTGCTTGACTTCGCCACACGCAGTCGCTGGGGCAAGCGTCCGATCGCCCGGGCGCAGGCTCCGACCGGCTAGCGGCGGCGTCCCGCCGGCGGCCCGCCGGCGTCCCGCCGCCGTGTCGGGGGCGGCCTGCAACGCACCGCCATCTGTCAGAGCGCCGATGCCCGACCCCGTCCAGACCACCAAACCCAGCGAGGATGCCGGCGCACGCGCCGTCGCCGTGGAGGCGATTGAGCTCTTTGCCGACGTGCTCTCGCAGTCCGAGCAGGAGCCGGCTGCGGGCGATGACTTCTACGACCGCCTGTGCCGTGCCGTCTGCCGGCTGGCGCGGCTGCGTCGCGCGATCATCTTCCGCTACGACCAGAGCAGCCGTCAGGTGCGGGCCGCGGGGGCCTACGGGGTGGACATCGATTCGTTCACCGATGCCTACATCTCGGTGGACATGGCGCCCTTCGCCGCGCGGGCGATCCGTGAGGACCAGGTCGTGGAGACCGCGGGCGACGTTCGCGAACAGCTACCCAAGCGCTACGCGCACCTGGTCGGTGAGCCGGCCCGGATCGTCTGCGCGCCGATGGTCGCGGCCGGCAGCGCCCGCGGCGTGATCGTCGCGGAGCGCAGCCTGGAGGAGCCGCCGCTCGGCCCTGAGGAGCGCGACCTGCTCTGGACGCTTGGCAAGGCTGCGGCCCTGGCGGCGGTCGCACGCAATGTCGCCACCCAGGCGCAGACCTCGCGACAGCTGCGCCAGCGCATCGACCTGGCACGGGAGGTGCACGAGGGGGTGGTGCAGCGACTGTTCGGCATCTCGATGGTGCTCGACGGTTCCGGCGACCTG
>JAJZID010000190.1 GCA_021810705.1 Actinomycetes bacterium | reverse complement strand
GTCGTCAAGTAGCGCTCCGCCGAGTTGGGGCGAGTCGGTCGTCGCGTTTTCTGTGAGCGCGACCACCAGAACTGGTGGTCGCGCTCACAAAGTTCGCCGCAGATGGCTGATGAGGTCGCGATACATGCGCTCAGGCTCACGGTGCAGCAGCAACCAGTCGTAGCGGATGACCGTGAGGCCGTGCTCGCGCAGCGTGAGCTCGTTGCGCTTGTCACGGCGCAGCTGCGCGGTGCCCTGAGTGGTTGGCGACGCCGTCGAGCTCGACGACAAGTCGCTGCTCGGGCCAATATGCGTCCGCGAGCACCCCGTGCACGCGCACGTTGACGCGCGGCAGCGGCACCTGGAAGCGCTCACACCACGCCAGGAAATCTTCCTCAAGGCGACCGTTGGCGCGGGCGAGCAGCGGTTGGTGCTCGCGCAACGCCCACCTCAGGTGGGCGCTCCCAGGTGTGCCCCTGCCGCAGAGGTTGCGCAGCGCCTCCGCATCCAGGACTCCACGGTAGTCGAGGTTGGCAAGGACCTTGCGCACGAGGCTCACTTCGGCCACCGCCGCCAAGTCAAGCACGGTCTGGGGGACGGTGGTGATCGGCAGCCCGCGATGAATCCTGCGCTCGAGGTGCCGACGAGAGAAGACCTGGATGCCCTCCGGAGTCCTGCGCTGGCGGGGTGTGCTGACCTGGACGAGACGCTGTCCCGGGAAGTCGAGCAGGCCGTACCACCAGGCCGCGGTGATGTGGCTGAGCATTGCGCCAGGACCCGCGAAGAGGATTGCAACGAGCAGGCGCTGCTCAACGGTGTGGGCGTGGCGACCGAGCATGTACACGCCGGGCGCGACGCGCGCCAGCGTGCCCTGGCACAGCCAGTTCTCACGCGTGCGGCGCGGGACGCCCATTGCCTGGAGCTGCGCGGGGGTGATGAGGCCGTGCTGTTTGGCGGCCAGGTTCGCGGCGCGTTGTGCCGCTGTGGTCATCGCGACGGTCATCCTCAATGGAGGCCGGCGCGGGCGCGGATTGACCCCCCTTGGGAATCGAGTTCTGTGCAGCCTGCGGGTTTTTGTGGGAGGCGTCCGACCGGGCGCGTTGAATAGGCGAACACATGATCGTCTTGGGCATCGATCCGGGTATCGCCAACACCGGTTACGGGGTGGTGGCCTCGAGCGGCTCACGCTTGCGGGCGCTCGCCTTTGGCGTGATCGAAACCGTGGCGGAGCTTGCGCCGGAGGCGAGGCTCGCCGAGATTCACGCGGATGTCGGTCAGCTGATAGCGGCCCACGGCGTGGAGGAGGTGGCGGTTGAAGACCTCTACTTCGGCGCCAACGTCGTCAGCGCCATGGCCGTCGGCCAGGCTCGCGGCGTGGTGATGCTCGCGGCCGGCCAGCACGGGGTGCCCGTGCAGGCGTACACGCCGCAGGCGGTGAAATCCGCGGTCTGCGGCAGCGGACGCGCCGGCAAGGACCAGGTGGCGCGCATGGTCGCGCGGCTGCTCGGACTCTCGGCGCCGCCGCGGCCCGACCACGCGGCAGACGCGCTGGCGGTGGCGCTGTGCGCGATCAACCGTGCGCCGCTGGCCTCAGCGATCGCGCAGGCGGGGGTCAGGGCGCCGGCGGCGGCGCGCCTGCGAGAGCGCGAGTTTCTTGGCGCGGAGGTGGGCTCGTGATCGCGCTGGTCAGCGGCACCGTCGCGGTGCGCCGATCCGACCACGTGATCATCGATTGCGGCGGTGTGGGCTACCGGCTGGCTGTCTCCGCCGAGACCCTCAGGCAGGTTCCCGCGGTTGGCAACCAGGTCGTGCTTCACACCCATCTGATCTCCCGCGAGGACGCGCTGGTGCTCTACGGCTTTGCGACCGAGGGTGAACGTGACCTCTTCCTGCTGTTGCTCGGAGTGCAGTCGGTCGGTCCCAAGCTGGCGCTCGAGGTGCTCTCGGGGGCGCCGGCACGCGAGCTGCTCGGCGCCATAGCGGCCGGTGACAGCGCCCGCTTCCAGGCGGTCAAGGGTGTCGGCAAGCGCACGGCTGAGCGGATCATCGTGGAGTTGCGCGAGAAGGTCGGGACCACGGTGCCCGATCAGCTGCAGCGGGCGAGCCTTGCCGACGAGCCACAGGCGATCGCACGCGAAGGTCTCGTCGGGCTTGGCTACAGCCTGCAGGAGGCAGAGGCGCTGCTTGATGGCGTGGAGGGTGCAACGGCTGAGACGCTGATCGCCGAGGCGCTGCGGGCGGCGCGGCGATGACGATCTTGAGCGCCGACGAGCTGCCCGAAGACGAGGTTGAGCGCTCGCTGCGACCGCGGCGGCTTGAGGACTTCATCGGCCAGGAGACGCTCAAGGACCAGCTGGCTGTTGCGATCGCCGCCGCCGGCAGCCGTGGAGAGGCGCTGGACCACGTGCTACTCGCAGGCCCGCCCGGGTTGGGCAAGACGTCGCTGGCGCAGATCGTCGCCGCCGAGCTCGAGGTGGCGTTTGTGCAGACCGCCGGCCCGGCGCTTGAGCGCAAGGGCGACATCGCCGCGTTCCTGACGGCGCTCGAGCCGCGCTCGGTGTTCTTTGTCGACGAGATCCACCGGCTGCCAAGGGCGCTTGAGGAGACGTTCTACCCCGCGATGGAGGATCGCTGCCTGCCGATCACCGTCGGCCAGGGCGCCGGTGCGCGGGTCGTGACGATCGACCTGCCACCGTTCACGCTGATCGGCGCGACCACCCGCACGGGGCTGCTCAGCACGCCATTGCGCGACCGCTTCGGCATCCACCATCGTCTCGACCACTACCAGCCGGAGGAGCTGGCGCGGATCGTGCGGCGCTCGGCACGCCTGCTGGGGGTTGAAATCGAAGCTGAGGGAGCGCTCGCCGTGGCTTCGCGCTCCCGCGGCACGCCGCGCGTCGCCAACCGGCTGCTGCGGCGGGTGCGCGACTATGCGCAGGTGCGCGGCAGCGGTGTGGTCACGGCTCAGGCTGCGGCAGAGGCCCTTGACCTACTCGAGGTGGACGGGGTTGGCCTGGACCGGCTGGACCGTGAGATCCTGCGCACGATCTGCGAGAAGTTCAGCGGCGGGCCCGTCGGTCTTTCCACGTTGGCGGCGGCGATAGGCGAGGAGCAGGACACGCTCGAGGACGTGTATGAGCCCTATCTGATCCAGCTCGGCCTGATCGAACGCACGCCGCGCGGGCGCGCCGCGACCGTGCGGGCCTACGCCCATCTCGGGCTGGAGCCGCCGCGCGCCCAGCTCGGGTTGCTGTGACTGGCGCCGGGTGGCTGCGCTCTGTTGCTTCATGAGACTGACTATCCTGGGCGCCTGATGGCGCATGAGCACTACTTCATCTGCCCGCACTGCGGCAACCGTTCGATGGGCACCGACCGCAAAAACGGCTTCCGGCAGGAGGACCGTGGCTGCGAGAAGTGCGGCTTCGCCTACCTGTTTGAGCTCCTGGACGACTACTACCCGGCGCCGGCGGCGGCGTTCTTCGCCTGTGACGCGGACGGTCGGATCGTCGATTGCGGGCGCGGCTCCTTCGAGCTGACGGGCCTGCGCACCGAGGCCGTCATCGGCCAGCCGATCGCGCAGGCGCTCGGAATCAGCTTCAGCGACGGCACCGACCACATCGCCACGGCGCTCGAGTGGGAGGTGCGGGTGAGCGGCAAGGAGCTCACGGTCAACGCAGGCCCCGAGCGAGCCCGTGCGGTGGCCGACATCTTCCCCGCCTACGACGACGAGGAGGGCGGCCTGCTGGTGGTGCTCACGCCCTCAAACGGGCATTGACGCAGAGCCCTAACACCGCCTGTGGCGATCCTCTTCTAGCATCAGGTTCCGAGCGATGACCGACCGCCAACGTCACGGACTGATTCTGCTGCTCGTGGCCGGGTTGATGGCCGCCTCCGTGGTGTTCATCGCCACGCAGAAGACACGGCTTGGCCTGGACCTCAAGGGCGGTGTCGAGCTGACCTACAAGGCAACGCCGACCGCGGAGACGCCCGTCATCAACCAGTCCGCGATGACGCGCGCCGTGGACGTGCTCAACAACCGCGTCAACCAGCTCGGTGTCACCCAGCCGCAGATCTCGACCGAGGGCAAGAACCTGATCAACGTGCAGCTGCCCGACGTGACCAACATCGCGCAGGCCGAGGCGCTGGTCGGGAAGACCTCCCAGCTGTACTTCTACGACTGGGAGGGCGACGTTCTGACTCCGAGCGGCCAACCCGCCGCAAACGGGATCCTGAGCGGCAACTCCCAGTCGATCGCCCTCAGCCAGGGCAACGGGGCCAATATCGCGCCTGGTTCCAACAGCAGCATCGCGGGAGCGCTGGGCTTCTATCAGGCGGTGAAGCTGGCCTCAAAGCAGCCCTTCGACGCCGATGCCAAGCAGACCTCGGGCTCGGGCAACCAGTACTTCCTGTTCGGCGCTCCGGGCAGCTCGGCGTGCAAGGCCTTTGCCGCCGCCACGGGCACCAAGGTTCAGGCTGGCGTGCACTGCCTGATCGCCGGGCCGGTCGGGGTGCCGGCCGGCACCACAACGAAGAGCGCTGTCAAGACGCTCGAGTCCGGTCTCACGCCCGCAGAGGTCAAGGGCACCCAGGTGCTCGAGGTCAAACAGGGCACGCAGGTGCTGCAGGCGGTTCCCGCCAGCTACTCGCACTGGCCCAAGTACGGCTCCCCGAACGCCGGCTACTACGTGATCCGCGACCGCGTGGCGCTCACCGGCAACCAGATCGCAAACCCGCTGGCCAGCACCACCCAGACCGGCTCCCCGGACGTCACCTTCGGCTTCAAGAGCGGCGGCGCCAACGCCTTCCAGAACGTGACCGGGAAGATCGCGCAGCGCGCTTCGCTCGAGAGCCCGCCAGGGCAGACGCTCAACCAGCACTTCGCGATCGCCCTGGACAACCAGCTCGTCAGCGTCCCCTCGATCGACTACAAGCAGTTCCACGACGGCATCCCGGC
>JAJZID010000189.1 GCA_021810705.1 Actinomycetes bacterium | reverse complement strand
CCACGGAGATCGCCAAGGCGGCGTTGTTCTTGGCCAGCGACGACTCGTCGTTCATGACAGCCTCCTCGCTGCTCGTCGACGGTGGCATCAACGGCGCCTACACGACACCGCTCTGAGCGCACGCACCGCTCCGATCGGACCCCTGCCGTGTTGAGGCAGCAGATCGGCGTGCGGCGCGGGCGACCAGGACACATCCTTAAAATCGCATAAGCATGACGGCAGTAACCGAACCTCGGATAAAGCCGAGCGAGCCCAGCCTGCTGCGCAGCGGCAGCCTCACGCTGTGGATGTTCGGGTTCTGCCTGATCGCGGGCGCGATCACGCTCAACTGGCCCTCCACGCCCAGCTACGACCCCTGGTCCTGGCTGATCTGGGGCCGAGAGATCCTGCACGGGCACCTGACGATTGCAGGCGGCTCGAGCTGGAAGCCGCTGCCGGTGCTGTTCACGACCGTCTTTGCGCTGTTCGGCTCGGCACAGCCATACCTGTGGCTGATCGTCGCCCGCGCCGGCGCGCTGATGGCCTCGCTGATGGCCGCCAAGCTGACCGCCCGCATCGTCCTGAGGATGGTCGCGCAGCGACGACCCGCGGGCTGGCTTGCGCAGCTACCGCCGTGGCAGCGCGCCGCGGCGCTCGCGCCGGTCGTCCTCGCCGCCGCGCTGGCGCTGTTGGGCAGCGGTTTCACGCCCACCTACCCGGTGCCGATGATGCTCGGCTACTCGGAGGGGTTCACCTTCGGGCTGGCGCTGATCGCGGTGGAGCGCGCCTGGGACGGCCACCACCGCCAGGCCTTCGCGATCGGCCTGCTGCCCTGCCTGGACCGGCCGGAGCTGTGGTTTCTCTGGATGCCCTACGGACTCTGGCTGATCTGGCGGGAGCGGCGCGGGTGGCGCGGGTGGCGCGGGTGGCGCGGGTGGCGCGCGTGGCTCCCGGTCCTCACGGTGCTCGGGGGGATCGCGCTGATGCTCGCGCTCTGGGTGGTGCCGCAGGTGCTCGGCGGCCGCAGCGCCACCGGCCTTGTCACCCACGCCCGCCACAACCACTCGGTGCACTCGGCGGTCAACAGCGCCTTCCCGTTCTGGACCGAGCTCTCGCACGTGATCTGGCCGCTGGTCGTGGAGCGCGTGGAGGCGGCGGCGCTGCTGCTGATCGCGGTCACGGCGGTGCTGCTCGTGCGCGCCCGCCGCCGGCTCGGCGGCTGGCGTGAGGCGGTGCGCGCGAACGGGCCGCAGGCGACGGCCGCGCTGGCCGGCGTGGTCGGCTTCGGTTGGTGGCTGGGAATCTCGATCGAGACCCAGATCGGCTTTGCCGGCAACACGCGCTACACGATCTTCGGCGTGCTCTTGGTCTACATCGCTGGCGCAAGCGCCTACGCCTGGGCGGCGATCGCGCTGGCCCAACTGGCCGGTCGGCTGCCGCTCGCTCGCGCCGCGGCGGCACGGCGGCTGGGGGCGACCGGCGCCCTGATGGCGCTGGTTTTCCTGTTCGTTCCCGGCTGGTTTGCGCACCGCCTGCCGAGCGTCAGCTCGATCCGTGTGGCGCTGCGCTACCAGGCGCAGCTGCGTGAGGGCTACGCCGGACTGATCAAGCGCGCCGGCGGACCCGCCAAGCTGCTCGCCTGCGGCAGCGTGATGACCGACAACTACGAGGTGACGATGCTCGCCTGGTATCTGGACGTGCCGATCCCGCGCGTCCAGGCGCTGCCCCACACGCTTGAGACCGCGCAGGGCCCGAACGTCGTGGTGCAGGCCGGCGGCACCTCCGACACCCCGGACGACCTCGGTCCCTCACCGGTCCAGATGGGCTTCTGGGAGGAGGGCTGGCTGGCGGCCAACGGATCCCACTACACGATCCGCCAGCAGTATCCTGTGACCCTCTTCACAGACTGCTCCACACACAGCACCACCTGAGGCTGCAACCACCGCTCCCAGACGGCGGCGGGCACGAGCCTGCAGGCAAGGCGGCGCATGTACCTACCCAAGCACTTCCAGGCCGATCCGCAACAGACGCGCGAGCTGCTCTCGGGTATCCGCGCAGCTGACCTGGTGAGCCCCACCGCGGAAGGCCTGTTTGCGACGTTCCTGCCGCTGCTCTACGACGAAGCGCAGGATGGCTACGGGTCGCTGCTCGGCCACGTCGCACGCAAGAACGACCACTGGCGGCTTGCGCCGACCGGCGAGTCGCTGGTGATCGCCCACGGCCCGGACGCCTACATCAGCCCCGGCTGGTACGCAGCCAAACGCGAGCACGGGCGTGTGGTTCCGACCTGGAACTACCTCACCGCCCACATCCACGGCCAGCTCGTGATCCACGACGACCCGGTCTGGCTGGAGCGCATCGTGCGCCGCTTGACCGACCGGCATGAGCGCGAGCGCGCCGCGCCATGGAGCGTCGACGACGCCCCCCGCGACTACGTCGACAGCCAGCTCGCCGCGATCGTCGGCGTCGAGCTGCGCATCACGCGCGTTGAGGCGAAGGCCAAGCTCGGCCAGAACCGCCAGAGCGCCGACGTGGACGGGGTGATCGCCGGGCTCGAGGGCGATGGCGCCCGCGCGCTCGCGGCGGCCACACAGCGCGGGCGCCGCGAGCAGTTGCGCTGATCTACTAACCTGCCTGCCATATGTCCCCCGCGAAGGTCGCGGTGGCCTGCGTGTTGACGGCGCTGCTGGTGAGCGCCTGCGGCATCCCGCCGAAACCCGAGGCAGGCTCACCGAATCTGCTCAAAAACCCCGCCTTCCGCGGCGTCGTCGACGATCCCCGGATCCCGCACGCCGCCTGCCTGCAGGCGGACAAGGTTCCATTCCACGAGTTCTACACCGCCAAGCAGCACCTGCCAGCCATCCAGGTCGGCACGCTGCCGAGCGGTCCGACGATCATCTTCTACCCGACTCCGGGCATCGCCCAGGGCCTTCAGATCATGGGCCAGGAGCAGGGAGCCGAGGTGATCGGCTCGGCGCTCGTGTACCCCAACCAGGCATCCACCAGCGTGATCAACGACGTCGAGCAGTGCATGGCGATCGGCGTCAGCGGCTGAGCGAGGAGCACCCCAGATGAGCACAACCAGCGAAGCGACAACCGCCGCAGGGCCCAGCCTCGAGCACGCCGCCCACGCGGGCGTGATCCGCGAGTACCAGGTGTGGCTGCCACGCTGGGTCAAGGCGCTGCCCGAGTGGGTACGGGTCGGCACCGCACTGCTGGTGCTGATCGCCGCCTCCACGGCGATCCACGCCGCCTATGTGGGCGGGCAGTTCTGGATGGACGAGGCGATCACCGTCGGCATCGCCTCGCACTCCCTGACCGCGATCCCCAACATCCTGCGGGTTGACGGCTCGCCGCCCCTCTACTACCTGCTGCTGCACATCTGGATGTCGTGGGTCGGCAACGGGCAGGCCGCCACCCACTGGCTGTCGATGATCTTCGCGGCCGCCACGATTCCGGCCGGCTACTGGGCCGGCAGGTTCCTTGGCGGCAAGCGCGCCGGCCTGATCAGCGCAACCTTCTTCGCCTTCAACGCCTTCCTGGACTACTACAGCCTCGAGACGCGGATGTACTCGCTGACGACGCTGATCGGCATCTTCGCGACGCTGGCCCTGATCCGCGGCTGGGTCTACCGCGACCGCCGCTACGTGATCGTCTTTGCGATCACCGAGGCGCTGATGCTCTACACCCACAACTGGGCCCTGTTCTTCGGCGCCGCCGCCTTCCTGACGATGGTGATCGTCTACTTCATCGGTGGCGAGCAGGTTCGCGAGAACTACATCAAGGACACGATCGGCACGTTCGTCGGGGCCGCTGTGCTGTTTGCGCCCTGGGTACCCAACTTCTTCTTCCAGGTGACCCACACGGCGGCGCCATGGGATCTCGAGCCCGGGTTTGGCGCACCGATCCAGATCGCCAAGGGCGTCTTCGGCGGCGCGTCGATCTCCGTGATCATGGTGCTCGCGGCCGGCATCGGCTACGCCCAGCTGTTTGCCAGGCCCCGGCGGATGACGCGCGAGGCCCAGGTGGCGATCGCGCTGATCGCGCTGCCGGTGCTCACACTGGCGATCGCCTGGCTGGGCTCCCACGTGATCACCCCTGCGTGGGACGTGCGCTACTTCGCCCCGATCGTCGGCTCGATGATCCTGGTCTTGGCGATCGGCACCGCCCGTGCCGGCATCATCGGCGCGATCGCGGTGGTGTTCGTGATCGGCTTCATGGCACGTCCCAGCGCCTTTGAGCCCGCCTACAAGAGCGACATGCAGGACATCGGCGGGGAGATGGGGCCGCTCATGCGCCCCGGTGACCTCGTGATCGTGGGCCAGCCGGAGCAGACGCCGCTCGCCTACTACTACCTGCCGGGCGGCCTGCGCTTCGCCAACACCATGGGCCCGGTCGCCGATCCGAGCTACATGAACTGGGTCAACGCGATGGCCCGCTACCGCGCCGAGAACGTGAACCGCACGGCCTCGGCGCTGATCAACTCGGTCAAGCCGGGCCAGCAGCTGCTCTACATCCGGCCACTGACCGAGGGCGAGCAGAACTGGCGGGCGCCGTGGACCAAGGAGATCCGCCTGCGCTCGGCGCAGTACGGCGCGATCATCGCCCGATACGTCCGCGAGGGTAAGCTCGTCGAGGAGTCATGGGCGCCACACAACTACCGTGGCTCCTGCTGCATCGCCGACTCAGCCGTTCTCTACAAGAAGGTCTAGAAAAGTGCCCGACACCCCGGACAACGAGTCCCGCCCCGGCGGGGCGGCGCGCGGCGCCGACATCACCAGCGAGCACCCGGTGGTGGTGCTGGGCGGTGGCCCCGCGGGCCTGACCGCCGCCTACCTGCTCGCCAAACGCGGCAAGCCGGTGGTGGTGCTCGAGTCGACCGACATGCTCGGCGGCATCGCCCGCACCGAGGTCCGCGACGGCTACCGCTTCGACCTCGGCGGCCACCGCTTCTTCACCAAGGTCAAGGAGGTCGATGACCTC
>JAJZID010000188.1 GCA_021810705.1 Actinomycetes bacterium | reverse complement strand
TAGCGCAGCGGTGCGCCGAGCTGCCCGAGCGCGCGCGCACCGACGCGCAGCTGCTCGGGCGCCACACCCCCGGGTGCGAGGGCACCCACGGCGTCTTCCCGCGCTGCAACCTGGCGTGCACCCCCTGCTACCACGCGCGGATCGCCAACAGCGTACGCACCGACGGCGTCCACACGCGCTCAGAGATCGACCGGCAGATGGCCTACCTGCGCAGCCAGCGGGGGACCGGCCAGCACGCCCAGCTGATCGGCGGCGAGGTTTCGCTGCTGTCACCGCAGGAGCACGCGGCAGCGCTGGAGACGATGCGCCGACATGGCCGCAAGCCGATGAGCATGACCCACGGTGACTTCGACTATGAGTACCTGGAGTCGCTCGCGGTCGGGACCGACGGCAAGCCCCGCTTTGACCTGCTCAGATTCGCGGGACACTTCGACTCGTTGATGCTCGGCCGACGCGGGCTTGCTCGCCCGCGCACGGAGGCGGAGCTGCACCGTTACCGACGGCGCTTCGTGGAGATGTTTGAACGGCTGCGACGCGAGCACGGCGTTCGCTTCGATCTGGCCCACAACATGACTGTGACGCCCCGCAACCTCGGCGAGGTCGCCGAGGTGACCCGAGCCTGCATGGGCATGGGCTACGGCATGCTGTCGTTCCAGCCAGCCGCCTACGTCGGCAACCCCAAGCGCTGGCGCGACGACTTCAAGGCCGTTGACATGGACTCGGTGTGGGCGGAGATGGAGCGGGGCGCCGGCACCAGACTGCCCTGGCGGCACCTGCAGATGGGGGATCCACGCTGCAACCGTTCGGCCTACGGCGTGCTTGCCAAAGGCCGCTGGACGGCGCTGCTCGACGACCGCGACCCAAGAGACCTCCGCACACGCGACATGTTCCTCGACGAGTTCGGCGGCATGGACTTCGAGCGCCCACGGCTGGTAACCGCGGTGGCCGTCGCCAGGGTGCTCCTGCGCCGGCCGCGCGCGGTGGCGGTGGCAGGGGCCTGGGCGACCCGGTTCGTTCGCCGGGCGGGCCTGGGCGCACTGCTCACCGGACATCCGCGCGCGCTGACGTTCGTCGTGCACGCCTTCATGGACGCCGAGGTGGTCGCACCCGCGTGGGAGGCTATGCAGCGCGGCGAGACGGCGTCTGACCCGGCCGTCAGGGCAGCACAGGAGAGACTGCAGGCTTGCTCGTATGCGATGGCCCATCCCGACAAGCAGCTGCTGGTCCCCGCCTGCGTTCAACACGCTGTGCTCGATCCCGGGGAGAACGAGGCGCTCAGCCGCCTGCTGCCGCTCGCGCGTGCATCCGCCCTGACCGCCGGCTGAGGATGGCCCGCCGTTACGACCTCGTCGTGCTCGGAGGGGGCACCGCAGGGCTCGTCTCGTCGCTGATCGCCGCCGGCCTGGGCGCCAGGGTCGCGCTGATCGAGCGCGAGCACACGGGCGGCGACTGCCTGTGGACCGGCTGCGTGCCATCCAAGACGCTACTCGCGGCCGCCTCGCTGGCTCACCGCATGCGGCACGCGGACGCCGTCGGCCTCACGCCGGTGGAGCCCTCTATCGATGCGCGCGCCGTCATGGATAGCGTCTGGAGGGCGATCACCACGATCGCGCCCAGCGACTCCGTGCAGCGGCTGCGCGATGCCGGCGTCGAGGTGATCACCGCGGCCGGCAGCTTCGCCGGCGTTGGCCTCGTCAGAGCGGGCGAGCGGGAGCTGCGCTACCGCTCGGCGATCATCGCAACCGGCTCACAGCCGGTGCTCCCGCCGATCCCCGGCCTGCCCGAGTCACAGCCGCTGAGCACCGACACGCTCTGGCAGCTGCGCGAGCTGCCGCGCACGTTGGTCGTGCTCGGTGGCGGCGCGGTCGGCTGCGAGCTCGGCCAAGGCCTCGCAAGGCTTGGCGTGTCGGTGACGATCGTCGAGATGTCAGACCGCCTGCTCCCGCGCGACGAGCCAGATGCCGGGCGGCTGTTGCACGAGCGCTTCAAGGCTGAGGGGATCGAGGTCAGGGTCGGAGCGCGTGTCGTATCAGTGCATCGTGATGGCAAGCTCGAGCGGCTGATGCTCGAAGGTGCCGCCGGCCGCGAGACGCTGAGCTGCGAGCGGATCCTCGTGGCCGCGGGCCGCGCACCAAGAACCGACGCGCTCGACCTGTACCGCGTCGGCGTGGACAGCGACGGGCGCGGCGCCGTAACTGTTGACGCGTCACTGCGCACCAGCGCCCGTGGAGTATTCGCAGCTGGTGACGTGACCGCCCAGATGCCGTTCACCCATGTGGCCGCACACCACGCGCGCGTGGCGACGCCCAACGCGCTGTTTCACACGCACATGACCGTCTCTCAGCTGGTCCCCTGGGTCACCTTCACCGACCCAGAGGTGGCGAGTGTGGGGCTGAGCGAAGCAGACGCGCGTGTGCGCTGGGGGACGCGGGCAACGATAGCCCGGCGTGACAACGCGGAGCTTGACCGAGCGATCACCGCGGCTGAAACCTCCGGGTTCGTCAAGCTCGTGGCGGACCCGAGCGGCCGGCTCGTGGGCGCCACGATCGTCGGGACCGGCGCCGGAGAGTCGATCGCGGAGCTGACCGCATGGATCGCTGGCGGCGCCAAGCTCGCAACGATATCGCGCACGATCCACGCCTATCCGACGTTCGCGGAGGGCGCCGCGCGCGCCGCGGATGAACTCCTGGCGAGGCGCTACTCCACGCCGACGGTGCGCGCGCTCGCACGGCCGGTACTCACCGCCCTGCGCATGCTTGAACGTTGACGCCCGCGGGTTCAGCGCGTCAGCCGAAGTAGACGTCGAGCTCGCGCCGCAACGCCATGCGGCCACGGTGCAGACGACTCTTCAGCGCGGCCTCCTCGAGGCCGAGTACCTCCGCCGCCTCCTTCGTGCTCAAGCCCTCGACGTCGCGCAACACCACGGCGGCGCGATGGTCGATCGGCAGCCGCCGCAACGCCGCCTCGAGCGCGGCGAGGAACTCGCGTTGCTGGAAGATCTCGTCGGGACGGTCACCCCAGCCCGGGATCCGCTCGCCCAGAGCGTCGTCCAGGTGCGCTATCGGTCTCGAATCGGCGCGCTGGCGGGCTCTGTGACCTTCATTGATCGCGATCCGTGTCAGCCAGGTGAAGAAGCCTGACTCGCCGCGAAACTTGCCGATGTTGGTCCAGGCGCGCAGCAGCGCGTCCTGCAGGGCATCGCTTGCGGCCTCCTCGTTGCCGGTGATCCGCACCAGAACACGGTGGACTCTGGCGCGGTGGCGTTGCACCAGCGCGCCAAAGGCAAGCTGGTCTCCACGTTGCGCAGCCGCGACCAGCTCCGCATCGGAGGCGTCCTGCAGATGTGCTCCGCCACCGGTCCGCGGCGCGACGGCGATGGAGGTGTCCGCGCTGTTAGTGGTGGGCCGCAACGAGCCTTAGACCGACCAACTGCGACAAACGATTCACACAGCCGCGCGGAAGGCTGTTCGGCGCCGGGTCACGGGCACAGGTGAACCGTCCCGTCCCGCCCGAGGGTCCAACACAGACAAAGGTCAAACCAACACGAGGGGACTCAGATGACAGCCAACGAGATAAGGGTGGGCGCCCGCGCCAAGCCCGGCGATAGCTCCGCAGCGCACAGAAACTCCGACGGGATGATGGCTATGGTGATGCGCGTCGGGGTTGGGGGGATGATCGCCGGGATGATCGGCGGCGCGGTGATGATCGGCCTGATGATCATCGTGATGGGCGCCCCGGGCAGCGGTTATGCGAGTCCGCTGAACCTCGGGATCCCCGCCTTCGTTGACACCATCACGCCGCCGTTTGCGATGCTGCCGAGCCTGATGGGCATGATGGGTATACATCTCCCGAACGCGATGATGGCTCAGATCGGCCCGGCGTTTGCGAGCGGGCACCTGTCCGCGGCGATGATGCACAAGCTCACAGCGGCGCTCATGGCGATGCATGTGCCCACCGCGAAGCTACAGGTGATGGGCGCCCTGATGGGCGGGCACGCGACCAACAGCCAGATGGCCACACTGCTTGCCGGGCTGAGCCCAGCGGCGCGACACGCCGTGATGAGCGCCATGCCGGTGAGCGCCGGGCACGTGGTGATCGGCGCGATAACCCACTTCGTGCTCTCGGCGGCACTCGGGATGACGTTCGCGATGCTGATCATCGGCGTGGGCATCGGCCGCCTGAACATGGCCGCGCTGCGCACCCCGGCAGGCATCGTGATTGCCAGCATCATCGGTGGCGCAATCGTCTACGTGGTCAACCGCTGGGTGATCCTGCCGGCGATTGACCCGATGATGCGGCTGGTGCCCGAGGGCTGGTTCCTGGTCAGCCACCTGCTGTTCGGGGCGGCTGCTGGACTGGGCATCGTGGTGCTTGCCAAGCGCGAAGGCGTCCTGAACTCCTGAGCCACGCCCGGCCTGCGGCAGCGGCAGTTCGCTGCCGCAGGCCGGGCGGCTATGATTCAGTCAGCACAGGCGATGAGGCTCGCCTTGGATCGCGCCCTCGGGCGCTGATGGCTTCTACCAACACCGCGCCAAGCGCGGCACGGGGAAGCCACCATGACACCCGACGCCAACCGAGCCGATCTGACAGTCGCTGAGCTGGACGCAGTGACCGGCGGACCGCCACCGGCCCTGCCCGGCGGCGGTCGGTTTCGCAGCCTCCTGTACGGCGGCGTCGAGGCCGACACGCGCGTGGAAGAGGCACCCGAGCCTGAGTTCTTCGCCGACCTGCATCTGGACCAGATCGTGGCGGCGATCACGGATAGGAGGTCGGCCTACGCGCTGGTGCCGTTCTTCCGCGCCGGCCCCAGCGAGCTTGACACGATCCGCTACCGCCAGGAGATCTTCGAGGATCTGGAGCGTCCGGAGGTCCGCGAGCTGGCGTGCGCGTTTGCCAAGCAGGAGCTCGTGGCCCGCCACCGGTCACAGCACCGTGCGATGCAGGGGCAGCGCGGCGACTTTGGCCATTA
>JAJZID010000187.1 GCA_021810705.1 Actinomycetes bacterium | reverse complement strand
ACCCGCAGAGGGCCCCTACAAGCCCGACCACTACCGCTACTGAGCGCTCGGGGCGGTCGGGCGGGCAACGGGTTCGGGGGGCGGCAATAGCCGCCCCCCGAAAGGCCCTGACCAACGTGCGGCGCCCCGCGTCAGACGCTGGTGGCGACCGCCGCCGGCACCTCCTGATAGGCACCGAGCGAGGGGATGTCTGAGGGGTAGACCTCGTGCCCGTGCTCGGCCACGTCGCCGATCTCCATGTTCTCGTCGCTCATCCGCAACGGGATGAAGAGACCGATCACCTTGAGAATCACATAGGTGGCAACGGCCGAGAATACGATCACCCAGAGTCCGGCGAAGAGCTGCCACTTGAGCAGCGTCGCGGAGCCGAACACCAGGCCGGTGGCGCTGCCGGCCGGGATGTACTTCTTGCCCGACACGTCATAGAAGACGGCCATGCCGGGATCGGCGAACACCCCGGTCAGCAGGCCGCCCATGAAGCCCGCGATGCCGTGCGTGTAGATCACCCCGAGCGTGTCGTCGACGCTGCGGAAGAAGCGCCACGAGCTGGCGTAGTTCATCGCGTAGTAGACGATGATCGAGGCGATGCCCCCGTCGGCGATCGCACCCCAGCCGTTGACGAAGCCAGCCGCGGGAGTGATCGCCACGAGCCCTACGATCATGCCGTTGACGCCGCCGAGCAGGCTCGGCTTGCGGCCCGTGACCATGTCGCAGACCACCCAGACCAGGAACGCGACGGCGGTCGCGAGGTTGGTGTTGAGCACCGCCGCCGCTGCCGAGTTGGCGGCCGAGTAGGGGTCGCCGCCGTTGAACCCGTTCCAGCCCAGCCACAGCAGTCCGGCTCCGACCGCAACCATCGCAACGTTGTTGGGCGCGTCTATCTCGCGGTCGCGTTGGAGTCTTGGCCCGATCACCCAGGCCGCCACGAAGCCTGAGACACCCGCGGACAGGTGGATCACATAGCCGCCGGAGAAGTCCAGGGCGCCGTGGTGTGCGAAGTAGCCGCCACCCCAGATCAGGAAGGCGTCAACCACGTAGACGATCGAGATCCACAGGACCGAATAGACGCACCATGCCTTCCAGTTGACGCGCCCAAGCACCGAGCCCAGCGACAGGATCGGCGTGATCGCGGCGAAGACGAACTGGAAGTACACCAGCGCCGACTGCGGGAAGTTCTCCTGCGACGGTGTCCCGTAGGCACCCGGCAGGGTCGCGTGACCCTGCAGCTGGGCGGGGCTGAGCGACGGGCCGGGGCTGCCGACGAACGCGTTCAAAAAGCCCGGGTGGTGGCTGGGAAACATTGGCGAGCCGAAGCCCATCTTGAACGCGTACAGAACCCAGATGACGAGTACGACCGAGAACGTGAGGAAGGTGAGCATCATCGAGTTGATGCTCCACCGCTTCTGCATCACGCCGCCGTACAGCACAACCAGGCCGGGTACGCTCATCAGGCCAACGAGCGTCGCTGCCGTCACCTGCCAAGCGGTGTCGCCCTGGTTTAGCCAGGGCAGTGCCTCAGATGTCATGCATCTCCTTCTTGTGTGAGGGCATCGCCCGCGGATGGGCGACGGCTTGATACCCCTTGATCAAGCTGACGCAAGAAAGGGTCTTTGACCGGGGAGAGGCGAACTATGGCCAGCGGTACAGCTTTGCTGCAGGGCCCCTGGACATCTGGACAAGACGGGCGTTTGCGCGGCTCGCGCGCGGCTGGTGGGCGCTTCAGTGCCCGCCCGAGAGGTGCGCACGGCGGCAGGCGGCCTGCAGGCCAGCGCTGAAGCTTCCGTCGATTCCGCCGCTGCTGGGCCGGCTCGCGCAGAGCGTGCGCGCCTGCGCGCCGCAGCGGTGCATCTGCCCACCGCCGATCATCGTCGTGTAGGCGAAGCTGACGCAGCCGCGGGCGACAGCGCCGCTGCCCGAGGTGAGCGAGAAGATCGCCGCCGTCACGAGTGCCGCGGCCACGAGCCCACCCAGGCGGGCCGCCATGCGCTCGCGTCCGCGGCGCTCGCGGCGCCGCGCTACCTGGCGGAAGTGTCCGGGCGCGTAGACCATGGCGCGCGAGTCTAATGCGCGGGATCAGAACCCGGTGCCGACCCAGTCGACCCGTGGTGGCTTTGGCACCGGTCGGCCGACAGCCAGCTCGATACTCGCGTTGGCGGTGAGCGGGATCGCGGCCGGCGAACGCTTCCAGCGGCGACCGTTGACAAACGCGGTCACGGCGCCGTGCGCGGCGGCGACGCGCCGGCGCGTGAGCGGCTGGTTCCAGATCGCGAAGAACTCGCCCAGCGTGAAGCGCCTGGGCACCGGAGATTGGGCCTCGATCAGGCCGTCGGCAGCGCGCGTGTGCAGCCAGTACATGCAGGCGCCGGCGTCATACAAGAGCCCGTGGGCTGTGGCCTCGGGGACCGGGTCGACCAGCCCGATCCCTCCCGGGAGCGCCAGCGAGTGACCTGCCACGTAAACCTGCAGGTGCGCGTAGGTGGTGTACGCGAGCTGCGCGAACCGCTCGCACTGTACGCCGTCCACTATGCGCCCGAGCGCCGTCGTGGTGGACGGCGCCAGAAACTGTCCTGTCTCGATCGGTAGCCCGTTCGGTCCGATGTAGGCGCGCGATGTCGGGGTCGCAACCGTGGTTGTCGGAGTGGTGGAGGTGACCGAGAAGGTCAGCGACGTTGGCGCTGGCGCCGCTGGCGCCGCTGGCGCTCCGACCTTTGTGGCCCCGCACCCAGCCAGGATGACGGCCGCGCTCGCAGCGAGCGCGGCCACATGCCAACCCTTCACCTGGCTAGCGCTGAATCATGGCAGCGTCAGCCCCCGCCGCGTGGCTAGCGGCGCCTGCCGCCCCCTCCGAAGAGGGTGAGCAGCAGCAGGAAGACGTTGAAGATGTCCAGGAAGATGCCGGCGGCGATCGGTACCGCGCTCTGGTAGCGGCCGCTACGCGCCAGGCGGTTGAAGTCGAACATCGTAAAGCCGCCGAACACCACCAGCATCAGCACGCAGTAGATCGTGTTTGAGCCTGGGATCGCCACGAACAGCGCGATCAGACCGAAGACGAAGACGATCCCGAACGCGATCATCAGCGGCTTTATGTACTTCGAGAGGTCGCGGCGGGTGCTGTACCCGAAGGCTCCCAGCGCGCCGACGAACAGCGCTGTTGAGCCGGCGGCCTGGTAGACGACGTCGGGATTGGTCTTGGCGTAGTAGACGATGATCGGCGAGATCGCCATGCCCAAGAGCAGCGCCAGCCCGAACAGCAGGCCGGTGGCCAGTTGCTCGTGGCCGCGTGCGGCGGCGGCCTGCAAGCCGAAGATGCACGCGAACGCGCCGATGAAGAAGATGAAGCCGCCGGTCGCGTCGTTGCGGGCGATGTAGGCGCCGAGCGCCGCGAACCCGAGCGCGAAGGCCACGAGGCCCATCACGTGTCCGAACACAGTCCGTGCCCGGTCCCCCGTGAGCGCGGCCCCCTGGCCGAAACCGAGTTGTTCGTAAGTGGGCATCTCTCTTTTTGCTCCTCGAAGTGTCTCTAACAACCTGCTGGTGAGAAAGTTAGAGCATAAGGTGGCAGCACCGCCGAAGAGGAGCTTAAAGCTGTCAGGTCTTGGCGAGCTCGCGCAGGTTCGGGTCGCGCTCGACGGCACGGAGCAGTCCTGCCGCGATCGCCTCGGGTTCAAGGCCCAGGAGGCGTGCCAGGTCGCGCACGCGCTCCCGTTGGGCGACACGGTCGGTGGGGACGTGCCGGGGGCTGAGGTTGGAGGGGGTGGCTTGCATGGTCTCACTGCTCCTCATCGGCTTCACCTGCTCGCAAGATAGCCTTCCCGTACGACGCTCGACGGACCGTGGATGGGCAAGGCTGCAAGCAGCGTCATATTTACCCCGTGCACGATCAGGCAAACGTCCGCCAGGCAAACGCTCGCCAGGCGGACGCCGACGGCGGACGGGGCGGAGCGCTGGCCGGGGTGCGCGTGCTTGAGGTTGGCGGCATCGGCCCCAACCCGTTTGCCGGCATGATGCTCGCTGACATGGGTGCCGACGTGATCCGCCTGGACCGCGAGCCGGGCACAGGCTTCGGTCAGGCGGGCGTCGGCGAGCCGTCTCTGCGCGGGCGCCAGACGCTCGCCGCCGATCTGGCTACGCCCGCCGGCCAGGAGCTTGCCAGGGCGCTGGCTCGGCGCGCAGATGTGCTGATCGAGGGCTTCAGGCCCGGTGTGATGGAGCGCTTGGGACTGGGGCCGGATGAGCTGCTGGAGCTCAATCCGCGGCTTGTATACGGGCGCATCACCGGGTACGGGCAGGCCGGCCCACTGGCCGGCCTGCCCGGGCACGACATCAACTTCGTCGCTCTCGCCGGTCTGTTGGGAGCGTCCCAGCGCGTCGGCGAGCGGCCGATGTTCGCCGTCAACGCCGGGGCCGACTACGGCGGCGGCGCGATGCTTTTGCTGTTCGGCGTGCTCTGCGCGCTGCTCGAGGCCCGCGACTCCGGTCGCGGCCAGGTCGTCGATGCGGCGATGGTCGACGGGGTGGCACTGCTGACGACGATGGTCCACTCGTTGCGCGCGGCGGGTCAGTGGGACGAGCGTCCGGGTTTCAACGTGCTCGACAGTGGGGCGCACTTCTACGAGGTCTACGCCACCGCTGACGGCGGGCACCTGGCGGTCGGCGCGATCGAGCCGCGGTTCTATGCACGACTGCTGGAGCTGCTGGAGCTACCAGCAGACGAGTTCCCGCAGTGGCGGGCCGAGCGCTGGCCGGAGCTGAAGGCGCGCTTTGCCGCGGTGTTCGCGGCACGTGCCGCCGGTGAGTGGGAGGCGCTGCTCGGGGCCGAGGAGGTGTGCGTGACCGTCGTGCGTGGCCCCTTTGCCGCACCTGAGGACCCCCACCTGCGGGCGCGCGAAACGTTCGTTGAACTCGCTGGCGTGCGTCAGCCGGCGCCGGCGCCACGACTCAGCCGCACGCCGGCACTCGCTCGGCCAGCCG
>JAJZID010000186.1 GCA_021810705.1 Actinomycetes bacterium | reverse complement strand
ACGCCTGGGGACTGCTGACCGCGGAAGGCGGCCAGTCGCTCGTGGTCGTCATCGTTTCGTTGGGGGTGCTGGTCGGGATGGCCGCCTTCGGCATCGACACCGCAACCTGGATGGTCAAGCGCCACCACGATCAGGTGGTGGCGGACGCGGCGGCGCTCGCCGCCGCCAACTGCCTCGCCCACCCGAGCTCGACACCGACGAGCATGGTGATAAACGGCTCACAGACCTCCGTGCCGGCCTGCCCCACGGGTAGCGACGCCACCGACGCCACCACGGTCGCCGTCGACTACGCCGCCGCCAACGGCCTTACGATCACAACGTCCAATGTGAACGTGGACACGACCAACGGTACGGTCACGGTCACCGCTCCGTCAACCTCGCCCGGGTTCTTCGCAAGGCTTTTCGGGATCGACCAGGCCAGCCAGTCGGCCGCCGCGACGGCATCCTGGACCACGGGCTCCGGCACCTGCCCCGACCCCGGGACGAACACCGCCTGCGGCTTCCTGTTCGCCCATGACAGCACCTGCACCAGCCGCTTCGACGGGATCTACCTGACCATGTCGGGCAACGCCAACGTCACCGGAACAATCGTCAGCAACGCCAACCTGAGCGGCGCGACGGCCGGCCGCATCTCACTCGGTACCGCCACCTACGGACCGGGCGCCTGCTCGAACACCATCGCCTACGCAGGCCATGACCCCTGGTCCAGCCCGCCATCCCAGGCATCCACCGACTATCCATACCCAGTCAATTACGCTGAGGACTTCCCCGCCTGCGGGGTCTCCGGCGAGGCCGCCTGCCAGCCGAGCAGCGCCGGCCCGCTCGCCGGCTACCCGAGCTTCTGCACAAACGCTGGCGCCAACATCACGCTGACCGGCAGCACCAACGGCGACAGCACCATCAACGACAACATCTATTGCGCGAGCGGCACCGAACCACCGTCCCAACCAAGCCTGTGGAACGGGCAGATCACGATTGATCTGAGCGGCAAAGACACGCTATACGACACGTTCGTCGGTGGCACGATCAGGTTCACGGGAGCCGGCAATGACGTGCTGTCCGCATGCGGCTACACGACAGCCGGGTACGCAGCCACCAACTGCGCCGGTTCGGTACCGGCACCGCTGACTCCGAACTACCCGATCTTCTACGCGACCGGCACGTCCTCAACCGCGCTCAACGTAACGATCGCAGGCGGCCAGGTGCTGAACGGCGACATGTTCGTACCCAACGGCACCGCCTATCTTGCGATGGCCGGCAACAAGACGCTCACCACCTTTGTCGAGGGCGAAGACATCAGCGCCTCGATCAGCGGCACGTTCCAGGGCGACGGACCGACGAGCAGCGGTGGTGGTGGTTCCGCCGGCGGGTCGGACTCGCTCGTTCAGTGACAGGAGCCTTGCCCGGGCCGGTTGGGTCTCGGACAGCGCCGCGCGCCCGCGCTCAAACCGCGCTCGTGGGCGAGCTCGCCAGCAGCGTGTCGAGCCGCACCGCATCCAGGTGACGCCGGCGCAGGTCGCGCTCGAGCGCCGTCAGCTCGCGCCAGGCCGCCTGCGGATTGCTGATCCGGATCTGCACGATCTCACCACGATGGAACGAGCGCGGCAGCTCGCCGGGCCTGGTGAGCTTCACCTTGCCCTCGACGAAGGTGCCACCGGCGCTGTTGCCGAGCAGCACCTGGATCACGCTCGGGCCGCTCGAGGTGTAGAGGAAGCGCCGTCCCCAGCCGAGTCGGCGCTCAAGCCCGCGCACACCCAGCTCGTGCTCCAGGCGATGCAGCTCGCCCCTGGTCCTCACCCAGCCGAGCAGGCCGCTGCCGCTCAGCTGCGGCAGCAGCTCGTCGCCGTAATCGGCCAGGCGGTCGGTCGCGGCCGGTGAGCCGCTGCGCAGAGCGAAGGTGACGTGGATCCCCTCGCGCCACAGGTCGTGGGCGAGCGCCGGCGCGTTGCGAGCGCTGGTCTCGACGATCACGCCGACCTGGGGCTTGAGCGTGGGCACGTTGGTGACAGGCGGGACGCCACCTAGCGAGGAGACCAGCCCGTAGGCGACGCTTGACAAAAATGCGGTCAGCACGAGCGTGGCGGTGGCGGCCGTGGTCGTCAGCGTGCGCACGGCACGCACCCGCCAGGCCGGCAGCGGCTTGATCCGCCGCGTGGATCCGAGGATCAGCGCGGCCGTTGACGGGCGCTTGACAAACGAGGTGTCCGGCAGCGCCCCGACGTCGAGCGCCCGCTCGATCGCCGGCCCGAGCTCGCCGGCGGACCGGGCCACCTGCGCCAGCCCATGGTCCTCGAGCGCCTGGTTTGAGACCCGCACGTGCCCATAGCCGAACCCGTAGGAGATCACCGGACAGCCGCAGATCAGTGCCTCGAGCAGCGTCAGGCCGACGCTCGAGTGGATCAGCACGTCGGCTGCGGCCAGCACGTCCCCCATACGGTTGGTGAAGCCCATCACGCGCACACGCGGCTCGCCCGCAAAGCGCGCGGCCACACGCTCGCGCAGCTGCTCGTTACGCCCACAGAGGCAGAGGATCTGGGCCTCCGGCACGGTCTGGAGCGCCACCTCCACCGCACCCGTGACGTCGCCGACGCCCCAGCCACCGCCGGAGACGGCGATCACCTGCCCCGCCTGCGCGAGCCCGAGCGCGGCGCGCGCCTTGACCCGCGGGCGCGGCTCGAGCACCGCCTGCGCCGTCGGCGGCTTGGCCCAGCGGACGCTGCCGGGTCCCGCGATCCGCTCGACCTCCGCCTGCGACTCGGGGTGAGAGATGAAGTGCAGGTCGATGCCGGGGTGTGCCCAGTAGCGCAGGCCCGCGATGTCGGTGATGGACGCGTAACAGGGCACGTCCAGCTCGCCGGTGCGTCGCATCTCACCGAGCACCTGCGTGGTCCCCGGATAGGTCGAGACGACAATGTCGGGGTCATGAGCCCTGATCAGCCGTGAGAGCCCGCGCTTGCTGAACTGCGTGAGCATCCGCGACGCCAGCCAGCGGGTTGGCGCAAAGTCCATGAACAGCCGGTACTGCAGGTCAAAGAGCCACGGCACCCAGCGGAACATGAACGCCGAGTTATCGCGCAGCACAGCGGTCGCGACCGGCCCCATCGCCGGCAGCCCGTTGACGACAGCGATGAACGCCTGCGGGTCCTCCTGCTTGAACTCGCGGGCGATCGCGCGCGCGGGCAGGTCGTGGCCGGCGCCGATGTCGGCCGAGATGATCAGGACCTTGCGCGGGCAGGTCTCAGCCTCGCGCTCAGGCTCGGGCCAGGCGACGGCCTCACCCGACGGCACCAGGGCGTCGCTCTGCCACTCGCCGTCAGGCCCAGCTACTGGCGAGTCCTGCTCGCGACGCCAGGCGACGTAGCGGCGAATCCCCTCGGCGAGCGGCGTGGAGGCGCTCCAGCCGAGCTCCGCGCGCGCGCGCTCAGCGAGCACGACCTTTGAGCCCAGATCGCCGGCATCAGCCGGGGCAAAGACGATCCGCGTGCCGCCGACGGCCTCCTGCACGAGCTCGGCGATGCGTCTGATCGTCACGGCCTCGTCGCCTGCGAGGTTGTAGACACGGTTCTGGGCGATGTCGCCCAGGCCGGCCACAATCCCCTCGGCGAGATCCTCGACGTAGACGAAGCGCAGCGCCTGCGAGCCATCGCCGGACACCGACAGAGGCTCGCCGGCGAGGGCCCTGTTGACGAACGCCGGGATCACTCCCGCCTCGCGCGCGCGGGGCCCGTACGGGATGCCGAGGCGCAGGATCGTGTAGCTCAGGCCGTGGAGCTCCTGGTAGGACCTGCAGTAGAGCTCGCCCGCGAGCTTGGTCGCGGTGTAGAGGTGCGCCGGCGGCGGCAGCAGGGTTGTCTCCGCAACGGTCGTCTCCTCCGTGTCGGAGTACACCGAGACCGTCGAGGCGTAGACCACGCGGCCAACCCCGGCCCGGCGTGCGGCCTCGAGCACCGCCGCGGTGCCGCGAGCGTTGATCTGCTCGGCGTTGGCCTGCTCGGCGTCGTTCGAGACGGCATGGAGGTCGTTGACAGCCGCCAGGTGCGCGACCGCGTCGGCGCCGGCAAGCGCCCGTGTGAGCGCCTGCACGTCGGTCACCTGGCCGATCACCGTCTCCACCTCCGTGTGCTCCGGCCAAGGCGACGGCTGCACGTCGTAGATGACCGGCTCATGCCCGCGCGCGCGGAGCTTGTCGACGACATGTGAGCCGATGAAGCCAGCGCCCCCTGTGACCAGGACTCTCATGGTGTGATTACTCTGTCGCTCGTTTGATCGCTGTCAAGCGGACGGTAGTACAGCGGCGGGCAGGAATGGTGCTTTGCAACCCAATCTGTGTCGCGCTGCCGGAAGCCGATCGCGAAGCGCGCCAAGTCCGGGACCGTCCGCTTACGCCAACCCCACGGTAGCGAGTCGCGCGGACCGCATCGCCTCAAGGATCAGCGGCAGTGCCGCGACGGTCCGGCGGTGTGAGCGCCGGGCGCTGTAGAAGTCGGCGTCGTGCAGCAGGATCACGTCGTCGGCGCGCAGCTTGTCAAGCACCCGCCCGGCGATCTGCTCGGGCGTGTTGACCTTGCGCCAATCCTTGCCCCAGCGCGACCACAAAAGCGGCTGCAGCCCGCGCTCGCGCGCGATCCACAGGCTCGCAGCGCTGTAGATCCCGTATGGCGGGCGATGCAAGCGTGGCTCGACGCCGGTGGCGTCAGCGATCGCGGCGATCCCGCGCGCGAAGTCCTCGGCCAGGACCGGCGCGCGGCGCGTCGGGTGCGGACGGTGCAGGTATCCGTGCAGCGCAACGCTGTGGCCCTCCGCGAGGATCCGCCGGGCCAGCTCTGGCCGTCTGGCGACCTGCTCGCCGATCAGGAAGAAGGTCGCCTTCGCCTGGAACTGTGCGAGCACGTCAAGGACCTGTGGGGTGCCCTCGGGATGTGGTCCGTCGTCGAAGGTGAGCGCCACGTGGCCCTCCGCCGCCGGCCCGCCGGCCGGCGGCG
>JAJZID010000185.1 GCA_021810705.1 Actinomycetes bacterium | reverse complement strand
CCTCGGCGAGCGGGCCGTCATCATGGGAGCAGCGGTCCTCGATCGCGAACAGCTCGCCGTTGCAGTTGAAGATGCCGACCTCGATGCCGGCGTGCTCCACAATGCGCACCTGCCCTGGGGCCAGCTCGCTCAAGCGGCAGACTTCGATCACACTCGTCACGCGTCAAATCCTAGCGCTTTGATCGGATTTAGCAATCTGGTCCGTCCGGCGCCTGCATGGGACCGCTCTCGCGTCACGCCTGATCCGACTCCCAGTCGGCCTCGTGGCCGAGCGCCGCGGCCTTCACGACCTTGAGCGACAGCAGCGCGCACTTCATCCGGGTCGCCGAGATGTCGATGCCGAGCAGGTCGAGCACCGTCTGGCGGTCGAGCTTCAAAAGCTCCTCGGTGGTCATCCCGCGCAGCTCGTCGGAGAGCATCGAGGCGGCAGCCTGTGAGATCGCGCAGCCGTGGCCGTCAAAGGCCACATCGCTCACCCGGCCCTCGGCATCGAGCGCAAACTGGAAGGTGAACTCATCGCCGCAGATCGGATTGAGGTCGTGGGCCTCCATGTCCGCGCGTTCCAGCGTCCCGTAGTTGTGGGGGTGCTTGTAGTGCTCCAGGATGTACTCGCGGTAGAGCTGATCGTCCATCAGAGCACCAGCACCCTTCTGACGCTTTCGAGCGCGTTCATCAGCCGGTCGATGTCCTCAGTGGTGTTGTGCACCGCAAAGGAGGCGCGGGTGGTCGAGCCGACCGCCAAGCGACGCATCAGCGGCTGCGCGCAGTGATGGCCAGTGCGCACACAGACACCTTCGCGGCCGAGAATCTCGCCGATGTCATGCGGGTGTGCGCCGTCGATCGCGAAGGAGACAAGCGCGCCGCGCTTTGTCGCATCCAGCGGGCCGTGCACATGCAGGCCCGGCAACTCCGCCAGCCGCTCGAGCAGCTGGGTGGTCAGCGCGAGCTCGTGGGCGCGGATCGACTCGATGCCGATCTCCTGGATGAAGTCAACGGCCGCACCCAGGCCGATCGCCTCGGCGATCTGTGACGTCCCGGCCTCGAACTTGCCCGGCAGGTCGGTCCACGTGGAGCTCGCCTCGCACACCTGCTTGATCATGTGCCCACCAGAGATGAACGGCGGCATCGCCTCGAGCAGCTCGCGTCGGCCGTGCAGCACACCGATGCCGGTCGGGCCGTAGGCCTTATGACCGGTCCAGGCGTAGAAGTCAGCATCGATCTCGTGCAGATCGACGGGAATCTGCGGCACCGCCTGGGTGCCGTCGACGACCACCAGCGCGCCGGCCGCATGCGCACGACGCGTGATCTCAGCCACCGGGTTGATCGTCCCCAGCACGTTGGAGACGTGGGCGACGCAGACCATCCGCGGCTCCAGTGCCAGCAGCCGCTCGTAGGCATCGAGGTCCAGCGTGCCGTCGTCGAGCACGGGTACATAGACCAGCTCGGCCCCGCGCTCGGCGCAGATGAGCTGCCATGGCACGAGGTTCGAGTGGTGCTCCATCTCGGTCACCAGCACGGTGTCGCCCGGTTGCAGGTTCGCCCGCCCCCAGGAGTGGGCAACGAGGTTCAGCGATGCCGTGGCGTTGGCGGTGAAGATCGTCTCCTGCGGGGTCGAGCCGAGCCAGGCGGCGATCCGCTCCCTGGCCCCCTCGTAGAGCTCGGTGGCCTCGACGATCAGCGGATAGACCCCGCGGTGCACCGAGGCCCGGTGGTTGGTGTAGTAATCGACGATCGCGTCGAGCACCGTCTGCGGCGTCAGCGAGGTTGCGGCGGCGTCCAGGTAGGTGATCGGATGACCATCGATGGTGCGTGCCAGCAGCGCGAACTCGGCGCTTGGAATACGGATGTCTGTGGCCAGCGGTGCCATCAGACCGCCGCCGTCTCCTGCGCGTCCACCTCGTCGGTGATCCAGCCGTAGCCCTTGGCCTCGAGCTCGGTCACCAGCTCCGGCCCACCCCGCCTGACGATCTGACCCCGGTAGAGCACGTGGACGTGGCTCGGCTTGACCATGTGCAGGATCCGCTGGTAGTGGGTGATGATGAGCACGCCGAGCTCGCTGCCCTGCTCGCCGGCGACGGTGTTGACGCCCTCAGCCACGATCCGCAGCGCGTCGATGTCAAGCCCAGAGTCGGTCTCGTCCAGAATCGCCAACGACGGACGCTGGACGGCGAGCTGCAGGATCTCGAGCTTCTTCTTCTCGCCGCCGGAGAACCCGTCGTTGAGGTAGCGGCGCGTGAACTCCTCGGGGACCTTGGTCAGCTCCATCGCCGACTGCACCGTCTGGCGGAAGTCCTTGAGCGAGATCGGCTGCTCGCCGCGCGCGCTGCGGTGCGCGTTGAGCACCGTGCGCAGGTACTTGGTCACGGTCACGCCCGGGACCGCGACGGGGTACTGGAAGGCCATGAACAGCCCCATCCGAGCGCGCTCGTCGGTGTCGGCTTCGGTGATGTTCTCGCCACCCCAGATGATCTCGCCGTCGGTGACCTCAAGGCTGGGGTGCCCCATGATCACGTTGGCGAGGGTCGACTTGCCGGAGCCGTTGGGGCCCATGAGGGCGTGTATCTCGCCACCGCCCACGTGCAGGTCGACGCCCCGCAGGATCTCCTTCTCGCCGGCGCGAACGTGGAGGTTTCGGATCTCTAGGTCTGGCATCTGTCTCTCGGGTTATCGGTATTTACAGGTCTTGTCAGTCAGTCGTCGCGGGACGTGCGCGGCTCAAGCGTGCACCTGCAGGACCGGCAGCTCAACCTCTAGTCGAGGTTGAGTGTCGCGTCTCGAGAACTCGACCAGTTCCGCAAGCGTGGTCGTCTGCAGCGAGCGGATGATCCCGCCCTGGACGCGTGTCCACAGCAGCTTGGTGGCGCATGGCCCGTTGCTCTGCGCCGGCATGTGCGAGCAGAGCACCCGCTCCATCTCGTCGTGGACGAAGCATTCCATCGGCGCGATCGGCCCCTCCAGAGCGCTGACGACGTCGTACATGGTGATCTCGCCGGGCTCTCGCGCCAGCCAATAGCCGCCGTGCGCCCCGCGTGCGCTCAGCACGAGGTCGGCTCGCTTGAGCCGTGCCACAACCTGCTCCAGGTAGGCGAGCGGGAGCCCTTCGGCGTCGGAGATCGCCTTCAGGCTCACAGGGCGCTCGGGGCTCTGTCGCCCCAGCTCGACCATCAGTCGCACACCGTATTCCGCCTTGGAGGAGAAAATCATCGTGATAAATCCTACCACTGGGCTAGGTGTTAGCGTCACGCGGTGGCTGCAAAGCCGATAGGGTGCCGTCATGCACGATCCAGGTCAGCACGTACTTGCCGGTGGCGCCGATGTGGCGGCCGCGGCCGCACTGGCGCGCCGCGCCGGGCGACTCGGCATCGACACCGAGTTCATGTCGGAGGGACGCTATCGCGCGTTGCTGTGCCTCGCGCAGGTGGCTGTCGAGGATCCAGGGGCCGCGACCGGCATCAGGACGATCCTGATCGACGGACTCGACGCGTCGGTCGATGTCAGCCCACTGGCCGAGCTGCTCGCCGACCCGGCGATCCAGATCGTCGTCCACGCCGGACGCCAGGATGTCGCGATCCTGCGCCGCGCTTGGCTGACCGAGCCCTGCAACATTTTCGACACCCAGGTCGCGGCGGGCTTCGTCGGCGAGAGCGCCCAGGCCGGATACGGCACGCTGATCGCCTCGGTGCTCGGTCTGCGGGTCGGCAAGACCGCCAGCTACACGCGCTGGGACTCGCGCCCGCTGACCGCCGAGCAGCTGAGCTATGCGGCCGAGGACGTCACCCACCTGCTCGCTCTGGCCGACGAGCTGGGCCGCCGCCTGGCGAGAACAGGACGGACGCAGTGGGCGCTCGAAGAGTGCCGGCGCCTGGAGTCGGCCACCGACGAGCGCGATCCGGAAACGGCCTGGGAGCGCCTGCCCCGGGCCAGCCAGCTCGACCCCAGGGCGCGCGCGGTGGCCCGCCGCCTGGCCGCCTGGCGCGAACGCACCGCGGCAGCCGCCGACCGCCCGGTGGGCCAGATCCTGCAGGATCCACCGCTTCTGGAGTTCGCAAAGCGTCAGCCGCGCAGCCTCGACCAACTCGCCGCGATCCGTGGCGTGCACCCCTCCTTCATCAAGCGCCGCGGCCGTGAGGTGCTCGAGCAGGTGAGCGCCGGAACCGAGGATCCCCCGATCCCGCGCGAATCCAGACGCTCGAGCACTGACGCGCGCGATGCGCCACTGATCGCGTTGGCCGAGGCGCTGCTGCGGACTCGCGCGCTGGATGCGGGCCTCGCCTATGAGCTGATTGCGAGCCGCAGCGAGCTTGAACAGATCGTCGCCGCCGCGCGCCAGGATGCGCCCGAGCCCGCGGTGCGGACACTCGCCGGCTGGCGTCGCGAGCTCGTGGGAGACGACCTCGAGGCGTTGCTGGACGGCACGGTGGCCGTCGCGGTGGGAGCCAGCCGGGCGCTCGAACTGCACGCCGTGGAGCTCTCTGCGCCCGAGCGGGCGCCCGCCACCGGCGGGCGCCCGCTCGGCTAAGCTCGCAGGCTGTATGTCGACCGCCGAGCAACTGCTGCGCGACCCCGAGCTGACAGGGAGCGCCTGGGATCTTGCGCCGATCGTGGACGGAGAGGGCGATCAAGGTGTGCGGCGCATGCTGGAGGAGGCGCTCGCACGGTCGCAAGCGTTCGCCAAGGCCCACTCCGGCAAGGTCGGGACGCTCGACAGCAGCGGCCTGCGTGAGGCCATGCTCGAGCTCGCCGCGATCATGGAGCTGGTCGACCGGGCGGGCAGCTACGCGATGCTGAGCTTCAGCACCGACACCGCCGACCCGGCCCGCGGCGCGCTGCTGCAACACGTTCAGGAGCGCGGCACGGAAATCGAGACAGAACTCCTCTTCTTCGAGCTCGAATGGGCGGCGCTCTCGGATGAGCAGGCGCAGACGCTGCTCGAGGGCGACGCCGACCTGGAGTTCTGCAGCCACCATCTGCGTAGCGCCCGGCG
>JAJZID010000184.1 GCA_021810705.1 Actinomycetes bacterium | reverse complement strand
CCTTGCCCTCGACCTCGAAGCCGATGCGCTCGTTGCCCCAGGGGTCCTGACCGTTCTCGGCAAGCTCGCCGACGAGCTCGATCGGCTTCGTGACGCCCTTGATGGTGATGTCGCCGGCGAGCTTGATCTTGCCGTCGGCAGTCGGCTCGGCGCCGGTCGAGCTGAAGCTGATCTGGGGGAACTGGGCTGCGTCGAAGAACTCGGGTGACTGCAGGTGGCCGTCACGGTTCTGGTCACCGGTGTCCACGGACGCGGCGTCAACGGTGCCCGACAGGGTGAGCCCGTTTGCGCCGGCCTCAACCTTGCCCTCGAACTTCTTGAAGTTGCCACGGACCGTGGCGATGCCCATGTGGCGCACGGCGAAGCCGACGTTGGAGTGGGACGGATCGACGTTGTAGGTGCCGGCCTGAATGGCCTCTGGGGTGATTGTTGACATGCGGTTCTCCTGGAATGGTTGTGTGATCGATGATTGACCCGACAACAATTAGCTTAGCAGAGCTAGTTGAGGTATCAAGTACCGCCCTGCGAGGTCGCTATAGCGATGACTCAGCGCACCGTCGGGTGCGCGGGTGAACTGCCCGCTCGCGCCTCGCCCCAACTGGTCGGGCGAGCCGAGGCTCTCTCAGTCGACGGTGCAGTCGCCGTTTGGCGCCGCTGTGGGGGCTTCGTCGCCGGCGGTGCACTGAACGCCGCCTGTGGCTCCGGGCAGGCGGCCGAGCAGTTGAGCCAGTTGCTCAAGCTCTGTGGCCGTGAAGTGCGAGAGAAACAGCCGTTCGATTCCCGCGACGTGAGTGCGTCCGGCGTCGCGCAGTTTGCCGTAGCCCGCCGCGGTCAGCCGGGCATATGAGACGCGGGCATCGCGCTCGCACGAGACCCGTTCGATCATCCCCTGGTCGACCAGCCCGTCCACCAGGCGCGTGATCCCCGAGCGGGTCAGCATGGTGCGCTCTGACAGCGCCGACATGGGCAGCTGGCGCTCGTCAGCCTGCGCGAGGTAGAGCAGCACCTCGTAATCGCGCACCGTCAAGCCGTGGTGCGCAATCAGATCGGCGTCGAGCTCGCGCACGATCCCGGCGTGACTCTGCAGGTAGCCGCGCCACGCTTCAAGCGCGGCTCCATCCAGACGCGAGCTTATGGTCGAGACTGCCATCTCAAACCATTGTAGTTGACAGGTCAACAGAACATCTGGACGCTCCTCTTGCTGTTCCCAGGGCTGGCGCTCCAGGGCGCGATGTGGTTAAGTCGGTTGTGATGGATCAGGCCATGCCCGCGATGAGCTCTCCACCGAGCGCGCCAAGCTTTCGAGAGCAGTTTCCGGTCCTGGAACGCAGCATCTATCTGAATGCCGGCACTGAGGGTCCTGTGCCGCAGGCGGTCGAAGACGCCGTGCGCGCACGCCTTCGGCTGGACCTGACAGAGGGTCGCGTCGGGCGCGCCTACTTCACTGAGCTGATGGACCTTGCCGAACGCGCGCGGGCCGGCTATGCGACGGCCATGGGCGCCGACCCCGGCGAGGTGGCGCTGACGAGCTCCACCACCTACGGTGTGAACACCGTGCTGGCAGGGCTTCGCCTGTCAGCGGGCGAGGAGATTCTCACAAGCGACCAGGAACACCCTGGCGTGCTCGTGCCGCTGCGGCGCGCCCAGCTGGCGCACGGCATCAACGTGCGGGTGGTTCCGTTTGCGGACCTGCCGGGCGAGGTGCGGCCAAGGACACGGCTCGTGGCCTGCTCTCACGTCTCGTGGGTCGGTGGCGAGGTGATGGACGTGGCTGCCCTGCGCGCCGCCGGCGCCCCGATCCTGCTCGATGCTGCGCAGGCGCTGGGGGCCATCGCGGTCGACGTTCATGAGCTGGGGGTTGACTTCTACGCCGGCTCTGGCCAGAAGTGGATGTGTGGCCCCGAGGGCAGCGGCGCGCTCTACGTGCGGCCCGACCGGCTCGACGAGATCGAGCCGCCGTTCCCGGGTTTCTCGAGCGTCGCCGACCATGCGCGTCCGCTGGAGTCCGAGCTGGCTCCTGGCAGCGCGCGCCTTGACGACGGGTTCCCAAGTGCGCTGCGCAGCACCTGGGCGCTCGCCTCGATGGAGGTGCTCGCCGGTGCCGGCTGGACCTGGATCCACGAACGCGCCGCCGCAGGTGCCGCGCTGCTGGCCGAGCTGCTGCGCGCACGCGGCCATGCGGTCGCGCCCCGTGGCCGCTCGACCCTGGTCTCTTGGGCGGCCGAGGATGCTGAGGCCGAGGTCAATCGGTTGCTGGCCGAAGGCGTCATCGTGCGCAGCATCCCAGCCGCCGGCCTGCTCCGCGCCTCTGTCGGCGCCTGGACCAGCGAAGAGGAGATCCACCGCCTGGCGCAGCTCGCCTGAGCTCGCGCCGCGTCGGGCGCTCGCCCGCCCGGTCAGCTGTTGCAGCGCTCGCACAGCCTTGGTCTCCTTCGGCGCTCCTTCGTTTGCCGATGCACGCTGTAAGGCAATGGCATCCGAATCGGCGCCTAACGAGACCTACGCACAGCCGCACTACCGTCGCAGGTGGGAGGAGTGAACGTGCACAGCGGCATCAGGTTCGAACAGGCTTGGCGGGTCGTCTTCTGGGCGGTCGTTGTCCTCGCGGTGATCGTCGTTGGCGCGGAGGCGATCCTGGGCTGATCGGGTCGCTGCCCGTGAGCGGGCCTTCGGCGGGCGTTCGGCGGTTGCGGCCCCCGGGCGTCCACGTGGGCGCACCGGCTGCGCGTTTGCAGGCATGCGTCCGGCCTCGGACAGCCCGCGACGCAGGACCATCTCGATCTGAGCGTTGAGGCTGCGCAGCTCATCCGCCGCCCAGCGCGACAGCGCCTCGTGAACGGCTGGGTCGAGTCGCAGCGGAACCTGTTTGCGCTCGTGACTCACGTATACAGGGTGCCCGCGTTGACGACCGGCGAAGCCGGCTGGTCGGCACACAGGACAACCATCAGGTTGCTCGCCATCGCGGCCCTGCGCTCTTCGTCGAGTGTCACGATGCCCTGCTCGTCAAGGCGGGAGAGGGCCATCTGGACCATTCCCACCGCTCCCTCGACTATCTGTGAGCGTGCCGAGACGACTGCGGCGGCCTGTTGGCGGCGCAGCATCGCCTGTGCGATCTCGGCCGCGTAGGCGAGGTGGCTGATGCGGACCTCGTGGATCTGCACACCGGCGAGCGCTACGCGCTCGCTCATCTCCTGCGCCAGCAGCCCGGCAACCGCGTCGGTCGAGCCACGAAGCGACAAACCCGCGCCGTCAGCGTCGTCGTAGGGCAACGTCGTGGCAACGTGGCGCAGTGCAGACTCGGCCTGTACTTCCACGAAGTCCACGAAGTCGTCGACGGCATAGACCGCCTGGGCGGTGTCGGCGACCTGCCAGACGACGATCGCCGCCACCTCGACTGGGTTGCCGTCGGCGTCGTTTACCTTGAGGTGGCTGGTCTCGAAGTTGCGCACGCGCACGCTCAGCGTGCGGCGATCCGCCAGCGGCAGGATCCACCACAGGCCCGGTGCCCTGACGGTTCCCACGTAGTTGCCGAAGAACCGCACGACCTTCGTCTGCCCGGGTTGCACGACCACCAGCGAGGTCGCGACCAGTACGCCGACGAAGATCGGTATCGCCATCAGGCCCGGGCTTGAACCGTAGGCCAGCGGCACGCAGACACCGGCACACGCCAGCACAACCAGCACACCGAACCAGCCGCTGATCTGGGCGGCCACACGCTCCCGGATGGTTGTTGACGGGACGGGTGGTTCCTGGTTCATCGCGCCTCCCTCGGCCGACGATCGAAGAGCGAAAGTGATATCAAAAACATATCGCTTTCCATCGGCCTCGCCAGCGGAGGCTGCGCGGGCCGTGCCACACTGGTTGCGACGGTCCATGCGCCCGGCCAATGGCCCGGCCCCGGATCGCGCAATGATCTGACGACGTTCAGGAGGCAGGTTCCAATGAGCGCAACCATGAGCAGCCAGGAGTGGGATCGCCGCTACAGCGGCACAGAACTCGTCTGGACGGCGCAGCCGAACCGCTTTCTGGTCGCCGAAGCCGAGGCGCTTGCGCCTGCGCGTGGCCTTGACCTGGCCTGTGGCGAGGGTCGCAACGCGGTCTGGCTGGCCGAACGCGGTTGGCAGATGACGGGCGTTGACTTTTCGGCCGTGGCACTCGAGAAGGCGCGGCGTCTGGCTGAGGCTCGCGGTGTGGAGGCAGAGTGGGTTGTCGCAGACCTCTTCGCCTACCGGCCAGAGCCCAATGCCTACGACCTCGTCGTGATGTTCTACCTGCAGGTCGCGGCTGAGCGGCGCACGCCCGTGGTTCGCGCTGCGGCCGCCGCTGTCGCTCCCGGTGGGGTCCTTCTGCTCGTCGCTCACGACAGCGACAACCTCGAAAGGGGTCACGGCGGGCCGCCCAACCCAGCAGTGCTCTACTCCGCCGAGGACCTGGTCGGCGACCTGGATGGAAGTGGGCTCGTGATCGAGCGCGCCGAGCAGGTGAAGCGGCCGGTTGCCACCGAGGATGGCGAGCGCGTGGCGCTGGATGCGCTTTTGCGCGCGCGCCGACCCGCGGCCGAGCGCGGGTAGGGCGGAGGCAGAGGGCGGGTAGGGCGGAGGCAGAGGGCGGGCCGGCAGGGTCCTTCGGCGCGCCCCGCGTCCGGGCGTTCCACCGATCTGGCGGTCGTCTTGACGTGGGCACCGCTTCGCCCGTAAGATGGAGTGACGATGATGAGCACAGGTCGCCACAGCCCCTGGAGCCGCTTGCGCACCGCGATGGTCGCGCTCCCGCTCGTTGCCGTTTTGCTCGCAACGGTTTTCGTAGGCGCGGCCGCGGCGGCGCCCAACTTTAGGATCGCAGTCTCACCACGGCGGATCGCAATCGGTGGCCGCGTGACCATCACCACCAGCCCGCGCGAGCGGTGCATGCTCACCGTGGACATCGCGCGACGCAAGTTCTCGCATCTGATGCCCTACGGCTGGATTCAGGTGACGATGCCGCGCAACTTCCACG
>JAJZID010000183.1 GCA_021810705.1 Actinomycetes bacterium | reverse complement strand
AGAAGTGCGCGAGCGGCGCCAGGTCGCCGCTCGCGCCCAGCGAGCCGTGCTCGGGCACGATCGGCGTGATACCCGCGTTCAACAGACCGAGGATCGCCTTAATCGTGCGCGGGTGCACGCCGGAGTGCCCCAGCGCGAGCGTCCGCGCGCGCAACAGCATCATCGCCCGGACCACCTCGCGCTCCACCGGCTCGCCCATGCCGGCGGCGTGGGAGCGCACCAGCGAATGCTGCAGCGCTGTCCACTGCTCGCGCGGGATGCGGGTTGTTGAGAGCGCCCCAAACCCGGTCGAGACGCCGTAGACAGGGTTGCCCGACGCGGACAGGCTCTGAACCCGCTCGTAGGCGTCGCGAATCCGCACCTCCGCGTCCGGGTGAAGCGCCGCACGGGCTCCGCCGCGCGCTACCAGCAGAACATCCTCCGGCGTGAGCGCCGGACCGCCAATCAGCACCGTCTGCTCAGACATCCGCAAGCGCTCCGCTCTGTTCGGTTTCAAGGCTTGTCAGCAGCTCGACCAGCGCCGCGATGCCGGTCAGGCAATCATCCACGCTCGCGTGCTCCTGTGGCGAGTGGCCGGCGCCGCCGCTGCTGCGCACAAACAGCATCGCCGTCGGGATCGTGGCGGCCAGCGTCCCGGCATCGTGGCCGGCGCCGGTGCTGATCGGCAGCGTTCGGATGCCCTGAGCTGAGAGCACCGCTTCGATCCGGGCGCGCAGCGCCGGCGAGAATTCGACCGCGGCGGTGAACGACTCGCGCCGCTGTTCGAACCCAACGCTGTCACGGGAGGCCTGCGCGCGCGTGGCCTCAAGCACCTGATCGAGCGTTGCCGACACCGTCTGCTCATCGTGGGCGCGGATGTCAAGCCAGAAGCTCACTCGCCCGGCGACCGCGTTGGTTGCGTTGGGCGAGACCTCAAGCTTGCCGACCGTCGCGAGCGCCCCGTGCGCCGCGCCCGCGCTGCGGGCCGCAACGATCGCGGCGGCCAGCGCGAGCATCGGGTCGCGCCTCAGCTCAAGCGGCGTGGTGCCGGCGTGTGCGGCCTCGCCCTGCAGGTCAACGCGCCAGCGGCCGTGCGGCATGATGCCGGTGCCGAGCGCGAGCGCGCAGCCCTCGCGCTCGAGCAGCGTGTCCTGCTCGATGTGCAGCTCAACCAGTGCCCCCACCTGCGCGAGGCGCTCCGGGTCCGGTCCGATCCCCTGCGGGTCGACGCCTGCTGCCGCGAGCGCGTCGCTCAGGCTGACACCGGCCCGATCGCGACGGGCGAGCGCCGCCTCCACATCCAGGGCGCCGCAGAGCGCCCGGCTGCCGAACGTCGGCGTGTCAAAGCGCCCGCCCTCCTCGTCGGCGAATGCCACCACCCCCAGCGGGACGGCGGCCAGCGGGCCGCCGTCCTCAGTGACCACGCCAAGCCGCCGGGCGGCCAGATGCACCGCGACGAACCCGGCCACGACCCCGAGCGCGCCGTCAAAGCGCCCGCCCTCGCGCACGCTGTCAAGGTGGCTGCCGGTCACCAGCGCACCCGGGCCGCGTTCGCCAAGCCACGCCCACAGGTTGCCGTTGCGGTCACGCTCCGGCTCGAGGCCCAGCGCGCGGGCGGTGTCCTCAAACCAGCGCTCAGCGGCGGCGGTCTCCTGCGTCCACGCCAGGCGCGTGGTGGCGCCGGCCGCGTCCAGGCCGATCGCGCTCAGCTGCGCAAACAGCCGCTCGAAGAGCTCGCGGGCGTATGCGCGCTCGGCCGGTTCCATCAGTAGACGAAGTAGTCGCGCTCGTCGGCCATGACGTCAAAGCGCTCCAGCCGCTCCCGTGTCCGCTCCGGCAGAGCGTCGGCCAGCGCCTCGAGCAGCACCGCCAAAAGCGCCAGCGGCGCCACCGCGGCGTCGAACACAAGCTCGGAGCTGACCGGCGCCGCCAGCGTCACGCTCGCGTGCTGAGCCGGCGGGGCAAGCGGTGAGTCGGTCAGCAGCACCACCTCGAGTCCATGTGCGGCCGCCAGCTCGAGCACCTCGATCAGCTCACGCGGGTGGCGTGGCATCGACACCGTGAAGATCGCACTGGCACCGCCCTCGGCGGCGCGCACCAGCGCGTCGAGCACCTCGGTGCGCGAGCCTGACAGCAGCCGCACGTCAGGGTGGATCTTGGCCGCGAAGAAGGCGAACTCGGCCGCCAACGCGGCGGCGCTGCGGCTGCCGTGCACCGGCATGACCGGGCTGTGGGCGAGCGCGCCGGCGGCGCGCTGCACGGCGCTCAGGTCGGCGAGCTGGTGCTGGAGCTCGAGCAGTGATGCGATCGCATGGTCCACGGCGCGCTGCATCTTGTTCTGTGTGGCGGCGGGCGCCCCGCTGGGCGCCCGCCGCTCCAGGACGATCGCCTGGATCTCGCGCTGTAGCTCGGCGAAGCCGGTGTACCCGAGCGCCGTGGCCATGCGTGTCACCGACGGCTGGCTGACACCGACCTGCTCGGCCAGCTCGACGCTCGAGCTGAACGCCGCCTGTGGGCCACGGTCGATGATGTGCGCGGCGATCCGGCGCTGCACCGGGGTGAGCCGTGCGCGGTCGAAGAGGTCCGCAAGCTGCCGCGGCGCAGTGAGGCTGTTCGGCATCGACCAATACAAGGTATCCAAGATCGGTATGGCTGGCTACTGGACGGGCTGCATGACACCCCATGTGGCCCGAGCGGCCGGCCGGTACGCCGCTGTGGCGCGTCCCCGGCAGCCGGCTGAGACGCGCTGTAGGAAATGCGCGTGCGCCTCCCAGGCCGTGGCGGCTGCTCGGTAGAGTCCGAACGCAGAGTTGGTGGCAGAAGACCATAACGGGAGGCGGCAGATGTCCCCACAGGCAGGTACCTACGCGCAGGGCTCAGCACTCCTGCACTTCACGCGCAACGGCAACTTCGGCCCTGGTGGCCAGGAGCTGATGGTGCTCGACCGCGGTGAGGGGGCCTACGTCTTTGACACCCAGGGAAACCGCTACCTGGACGGTCTCTCAAGCCTCTTCTGCGCGCAGATCGGTTACTCGTTCGGTGAGGAGATGGGTGCGGTCGCCGCGGCGCAGCTGCAGCGCCTGGCCTTCAACACGATGTGGGGCACCGCCCACCCGTCGGCGCTTGAGCTGGCCGACCGGCTCGCCGCGCTGGCGCCGGACGGGATCGACCGCGTGTTCTTCACCTCGGGCGGCTCTGAGTCGGTGGAGGCCGCCTGGAAGATCGCGCGCCAATATCACGTCGCCAACGGCGAACCCCAGCGGCTCAAGGCGATCGCCCGCAACATCGCCTACCACGGCGTGACGCTCGGGGCGCTGGCGCTCACCGGTGTGCCCGCGTACAAGGAACAGTTCGGCCCGCCGGCGATCCACACGCGCCACGTCTCGAACACCAACGCGTTCCGCTCTGAGCTGTCCGGCGAGCAGCTGACCGCGAAGCTGCTTTCAGAGCTCGAAGACGCGATCATCGAGGAGGGACCCGACACGGTCGCGGTGATCATCGCCGAGCCGGTCCAGAACGCCGGCGGGTGCCTGGTGCCGCCCCCCGGATACTGGGAGGGGCTGCGCCGGATCGCCGACCGTTACGGGATCCTGCTGCACGCCGACGAGGTGATCACCGGCTTTGGCCGTCTGGGTGAGTACTTCGGCGTCAGTCGCTACGGCGTGAGCCCGGACCTGATCACGGTCGCCAAGGGGCTCACCTCCGCCTACGCCCCGATGGGTGCCGTCCTGGTCGCCGAGCGGGTTGCCGCGCCCCTGTACGAGGACCGTCGCACGCTGATGCACGGGGTCACCTTCGGCGGGCACCCGCTGAGCGCCGCGATCGCGCTCAAGAACCTCGAGATCTTCGAGCGCGAGGGTGTGCTCGAGAACGTGCGGGCGCGCGAGGACGGTCTGCGCGCACGGCTCGAGCAGCTCGCGCAGGAGCTTCAGATCATCGGTGACGTGCGCGGCGCCGGCTTCTTCTGGGCGGTTGAGCTGGTCAAGGACGAGGACAACAACCGCTTTGACGCCGACGAGCGCGAACGCCTGCTGCGCGGTTACATGGTGCCGGCGCTGCAGCGTGCCGGGCTGATCGCCCGCGCCGATGATCGCGGCGACTCCGTGCTTCAGATCGCGCCGCCGCTGGTCTCAGATGAAGACGTGCTCGACGAGATCGTCGAGAAGATGCGCGAGGTCCTCGTCGGAGCCCAGCACGAGCTCGCGCTCACATAGCCGCCAGGAGCTGCTGGCACACGCGCTCTGGCTGTCCTGGGCGTCGATCTGCTTCGGTGCGGCGGCCGGGTCGCTGTCGGTCGCCTCGGGGATCGCCGACCACAGCCTCGGCGTGCTGGCCGCCGGGCTCTCGGTGCTGGCCGATGTGATGAGCTCGATCGTCCTGGTCTGGCGCTTCTGGTCCGAGCGCACCGCGCGCGGCCACGGCGAGCGCCTGGAGGCACGCGCGGCCCGCGCCGTTGCCGGCTGTCTCGCGCTGATCGCGCTCGCACTCGCCTACGAGTCGGTCAGCGCCCTGCTGGCCGGCAGCCACCCGGGGTCCAGTGTGCTGACCGTCGTGGTCTCGGCGGTCTCGTTCGTGGTCCTGGCGCCGCTGGCGGCCCTCAAGCGCGTGACCGCAGCGCGGCTCTCGAGCCATGCCCTGCGCGGTGACAGCACGATCAGCGCGATCGGCTCCGGCACCGCGGTGCTCGCGCTGATCGGGCTGGCGCTGTTTCACCTGCTCGGCTGGTGGTGGGCTGACCGCGTGGTGGCGCTCGTGATCGCGGCGGTCGCAGCGCTCGAGGCACGCACGCTGCTGGTGGCCGAACGGGCAGCCGACTGAGGGCCGGGGCCGATCTGCCACAGTCTTTTGGCAAACGCCGCCCAGGAGGTATGCGATGTCGCTAGCGGTCAGCTTCCAACGTTACGGAGCGCCGGAGGTGCTCGACGTGGTCGAGGTCGACGCGCCGGTTCCGGGTGCCGACCAGGTCCTGCTGCGCGTCCGCGCCGCGGGGCTCAACCCGTTTGAGAGCAAGCTCAGGCGCGGCCTCTTCGA
>JAJZID010000008.1 GCA_021810705.1 Actinomycetes bacterium | reverse complement strand
ATCCGCGGGGGTCTGCTTGGGCAGCGTCAGGTGAGCTTCTAGCCCAGTGAGCGTCAACAGTCGCTGTGCCTGCGGTCCGGGATTGCGCACCGCCAGCCTGATGCCCCGCTGGCTGGCCGCCTGGTGCGCTCGCACGAGGACGCCCAGCCCTGTGGAGTCGATGAATGCGACGCCGGCCAGGTCGAGCACGACCTGCTGTCCGTCTGTGGTCGCGAGCACCTCAGAGAGGCGGCGCTCAAGCGCCGTTGCCTCGGTGAGCGACAGCTCGCCAGCGAGGACTACGACGCCGTCCGCCCGTTGGTCCACGGTGAGCCCGCCTGTCATCTCTCGTCCGCCTCCGTGACGTTTTTCCCGCGCCGGTGCAGCGCGCGACCGTTATCAGCCTGTCCCGTCACGGTTTGAACGCGCGAGCAATCGGAAAGTTCCGCCGCGGGGCATCGACGGGCTGGTCGGCCTGCTCGCGAGTTCCGGGCCCGATGCGACCTGGGAGCTGATCCCAGACGGCCTGCTCGACCGTGTCGAGGCGCTCAACGACGGGCCGCTGGAGGACGATGTTGCGCTCCTCGCAGTGCGCTGCGAGAGCCGCTGAGCGGCCGTGCGCCTACGATAGGCGCTGTGACCTATTCGATCGTCGCCCGCGACCAGCAGACAGGCGAGCTTGGCGTTGCCGTGCAGTCGCACTGGTTTGCCGTTGGCCCGATCGTGCCATGGGCACGGCCAGGCGTTGGCGCGGTCGCCACCCAGGCCAACGTGCGCGTGGCCCACGGCCCCGACGCGCTTGAGCTGCTCGCCGGCGGGGCGAGCGCTGGCGAGGCGCTCGAGCGGCTGCTCGCGGCCGACCCGGGCGCGGCCAGCCGCCAGCTTGCGATCGTTGATGCGAACGGGCAGGTGGCGGCGCACACCGGCCACAGCTGCATGGCTGAGGCTGGCCACGTGACCGGCGCGCAGGTCTCCTGCCAGGCGAACATCATGGCCAGCGCCGAGGTGTGGCCGAGAATGCTCGAGGCCTTCACCACGGCGGCCGGCCCGCTGGCCGGCCGCCTGCTTGCAGCGCTGGACGCCGCGGAGGCGGCCGGCGGCGACATCCGCGGCCGTCAGTCGGCGGCGCTGCTGGTGGTGCCGGCGACGGGCGAGCCGTGGGAGGCCGAGGTGAGGCTGCACGTCGAGGACCACCCCGAGCCGCTCGTCGAGCTGCGCCGACTCTACGAGCTGCACCGCGCCTACGAGCTCGCCAGCCGTGGCGACGAGCTCACCGGGGAGGGGCGCCACGATGAGGCGGCCGTGCTCTACGACCAGGCCTTTGCGCTGGCCCCAGGAAACCACGAGCTGCTCTTCTGGGCCGGGCTCGGGGCTGTGCAGACCGGCGAGCTCGAGCGTGGGCTCGGGCTCGTGCGTGAAGCCATAGCCATGCAGCCCGGCTGGTCGCTGCTGTTGCCGCGACTGTCGGCTGAGGTCGCACCCGCCGCACCGACCGTCTGCGCACACCTGGGCCTGGCCTGACTTCGCTGTGTCGGCGACCCAGGCCAGAGCGAGCCATCGTGCGACCCTGCGCTTCTGCGGGGAGGTTTCACGGCCCTACGCACGGCTGTTGATCGGTGGCGCCACCTGCATGGTGCTGGGCGTGCTGGTGGAAAGCGTCGCCACACCACTGGTGTTCGCCGACGCGCTCGAGCGGATCATCAAGTTGACCCCGCACGCACAGCTGTGGCCCACCTTCGGCCCGATCGTGCTCGCCTACGCTGGCCTGCTGCTCGCCGGCACGGTCTGCTTCCGGCTCGCCGGCTGGCTCGAGTGGGAGGGCTGCACCAAGGCGTTCTCAAATTCGGTGCGGGTCGCCTTCGAGCGTCTGCTTGACCTGAGCTACCGCTGGCATGTCGACCACCCCTCCGGTGAGGTCTCATCGACCCTCTCAACCTTCTCCTGGGCGCTGATGCAGTCGATCGACGAGCTCACCTGGGGAATGCTGCGGATCGTCGTCAGCGTGCTTGCCGGGATCGTCGTGCTGCTCGTGGTCGCCTGGCCGGTGGGCCTCACGGTGGCCGTGTTCACGGCGCTTTTCGTGTGGCTGGTGGTGATCCGCTCAAGGCCGGTGACCGAGGCATCGGCGCGCTTCTCGGCCGCCCACACGGAGGCCGAAGGGGTTGCCTTTGACGTGATCCGCAACATCGCAACGGTCAAGGCGCAGAGCGGGGAGTCGCTCGAGCGCGCGACGCTGACGGAGAAGCTGGGGCGATCGGTCGCCGCCGACCTCGGCGCGCGTCGCGCGTTCACGGTTACGCGCACCTGGATGTCGTCGATCATCAATCTGATGAGCTGGGGTGCGCTCTTCATCGGCGTGGTGCTGGCGCTGCATCACGATGTCTCCGCGGCGATCGTCTACCTGATCCTGTTCTACACCTCGCAGATCGCCGACTCGGTGATCCAGAGCTTCCAGACCGTTCGATCGCTCTCGCGCGCGCTCGGGCGCGGCGCGAAGCTGGTGGCCCTCGTGGAGTCCGAGCCTGAGGTGGTGGACGCGCCCGGCGCGGGCGAGCTGCGCGTCAGCCGCGGCGAAGTCGCCTTCCGTTCGGTGTCCTTCTCCTACACCCCGCAGCAGCCGTTGATCGAGAACCTGGAGCTGGTGGTCGCGCCGGGGGAGCGTGTCGGCGTCGTCGGTCCCTCCGGCGGTGGTAAGTCAACGCTGACGCGGCTGGTGCTGCGCTTCATGGACGTGACCGGTGGTGAGATCCTGATCGACGGTCAGGCCATCCACGCGGTCACGCAGCGGTCGCTGCGCAGCCACGTCTCCTACGTGCCACAGGATCCGCAGATGCTGCACCGCTCGATCGCCGAGAACATCTGGCTGGGGCAGGACGGCGAGCCGGACATGCAGCGCATCATCGAGGTGAGTCGTGCCGCCCACGTGCACGAGTTCGTCGCCGATCTGCCCGACGGGTACCAGACGATCGTCGGCGAGCGCGGGCTGAAGCTCTCCGGCGGCCAGCGCCAGCGTGTGGCGATCGCGCAGGCGATGCTCAAGCACGCCCCGATCCTGATCCTGGACGAGGCCACGAGCGCGCTGGACTCGGCCTCCGAACAGCTCGTGCAGGAGGCGCTGTGGTCGCTGATGGCCAACTGCACGTCCCTGGTCGTCGCTCACCGGCTGGCCACGATCGCAAAGCTCGACCGCATCGTCGTGGTGGAGGCGGGCGCGATCACAGACTCCGGTACGCACCGCGAGCTGCTTGGCCGCGGCGGCACCTACGCGCAGCTGTGGGCGCATCAGTCAGGCGGCTTCATCGACTAGCCGGCCTTGTCAGCTCACGCGGCTTGCGGGCGCTTGCGGGCGCCGGTTGTTTCAGAGCGTGCCGATACGGCCAATCGGCCAGTAGGTGAAGAAGGCGGTGCCGATGATTGACGACTGCGGCACCGGGCCCCAGTAGCGGCTGTCGTCGGAGACGCCGCGATTGTTGCCCATCATGTAGTAGTAGCCCTTCGGCACCGTGATGGCCTTGGGGAAGTTGCAGTAGGAGGACTCAGAGGGGCTGCAGGCGACGAACCCGTTGATGTGAGCGTCGGCCCTGGGGTGGTAGCCGAAGTTCTCGCGCTTTCCGTTCAGGTAGACGTAGCCGTCGACGATCCTCAGGTGATCACCCGGCAGGCCGACCACACGCTTCACGTAGGTCTGAGACGATGCGCCGCCTGAGTCGCGGTCGCAGGGCTGCGGATGCCCGTAGCCCTGGTCCGGGTTGCCGCAGACGCCGTCGGCGCCGACCAGCGCGCCCTTGGGCGGATGGAAGACCACGACCTCGCCGAGCGTTGGGTGCGTGGCCAAGCGGTCAACCAGGATCCGCTGACCGATCATCAGCGTCGGGATCATCGAGCCGCTCGGAATCTTGTAGGGCTTGACCAGCAGCGCCTGGATCAAAAACGCGAGCAGGCCTGCGACCGCGACGGTCACAACAAGCTCCGCTACAGCGCGCGGCTTGCCGCTTGCCCTGCGGGCGGGCTCCGGGGTCTGTGCCGCGGTGGATGCCGGGGCGGGTGGTGTGAACGTGGCCTGCGCCGCTGGGTCTGCTCCGTTGCGCTCCAGGTCAAGCGTCGGCAGGCTCGGCTCTACGAGGCTCTGGTCAGGCTGCGGCTGCGGAGAGGTGTCTTGATCCATTGCTGTTGCGTGCCGCGTGGGCCTGAGCTCGCCCCTTGGGAGCAGCCACCGACCAGAACCCGGACAGGCTGGTTCCACACAGGCCTCTCCAGCGTACTTAGCTCGTCGGGTTCGTGCCCAGGCAGCCGGAGTCGAGCACCCAGCTCCAGCAGCACGCTCGGCTCGGGGTGCGCCTTGGCGGCGTTGAGGTCGCGGCGCTTCCGCGAGAGGGGCACAAAAATAGCGGCTCGGGGGCGCTGATCGTGCCTGCTCTCGCGCGTAGCCTGCGCACGGAATAAGCCTCGTCGCTCGCCGTCGGGAGCCGCCTCGCTTGGCTTTCGCTGGGCCTGCTCCCTCCCGAACCGCTGCGCTGAAAGCTAGGGCACGCGGCGGTCAGTGCACAAGGGCGCGCGTACCGCCTTCGCGCAATTTGAGCGAAATTCAAGCCCGGGCCGGGCCGGGCCTCGCCGGCGCGGGCTGAGAACTGGAGGCGCACGGTGGTGAGGGTCGGCTCGGTGCGTCATGCACGAGGCCCGGGCCTGATCGCGGGTTACGGCGATCCGGGCGGCCGCGCGTTCGGAGCGCGACTGGTGCAGCTCCGGCCGGCCGCCGCAAGGCTTCGCCCAGCACTCGCCAGGCCCGCTCCGCTCCGCTACGCTGATCCGCTACCGGGCGCCCCAGCGGGGGCGCTGAGGAGGTCAGATCTCACATGCGAAGGCTGCCGTCAGCTCGCACACTGCTCGCGTTAGCGTTCGTGGCGGGCGCCGCGCTGAGCACGAACGCCGGCGCGCGTGAGCGCTCGCCCGACATGCGCGCGCACAGCCTCGCTCAGGCGCAGCCGCAGCAGACGGTCGCGTTCACCTCCTCGCCGCCGGCCACCGCCGTGGTCGCCGGGCCGACCTACACCCCGACAGCTTCGACCGGGTCCTCAGGCGGGGCTGTGACCTTCGCGATCGACCCGGCGACAACCAATGGCGCGTGCACGCTCCAGAACGGAGTCGTCTACTTCGTGAACGCTGGCAGCTGCGTGATCGACGCCGACGCGAGCGGCGCCGCCCCGGCGCAGCAGACGATGCCGGTGTCGGCGGCGGGCACAGCCACGGCGTTGACGGTTGGCGCGACGGATCTCAGCGCTCAGGTGGGGGCGCTGGCGCCAAGCGACGGGACCCCCTCAGGCACGGTCGTGTTCTCGGTTGAGGGCCGCACGCTCGGCTCGGCCACGCTGACGGCTGGCGCGGCCACGCTCGCCTACGCCGTGCCGGCTGACATCACCGAGACGCTGACAGCCAGCTACACGGGCTCGAGCGACTATGCGAGCTCGTCCGCGTCGCAGACGGTCACCGGCCCCACGGTCGAGCAGGCATTTGTCGTCAAGCCGACGATCCGCGCCGTCCTGCGCAGTCGCCTGCGGCGCAACCGCCGCGGCTGGTGGCACACGATAGTCCGCGTGCGCTTTGTCTGTGACCGCGCCGGCTCAATGATCGCCGGCGGCTGCCCCAAGCCCGTGGTGATACGCCACAGCGTTCGCAACGGCAGTCTCACACGCAGCATCCGGACCATCGCCGGGGCGTCGGCGAGCGTCACCGTGCGCCACATTCGCATCGACCTGGGCGCGCCACACGTCCGCGTCGTGGGCGTGCGGCGGGACGGTCACTACCGCACGCTGGTGCATGCCCGCTGCCTGGCGCGCGACCGCATCTCCGGGATCGTGTCCTGTCGGCTGCACGTCCACGTGCGGCGTGGTGCGGCGCGCGAGACGGTGACCTACACCGCCACCGCCATCAGCGGCGCCGGGGTGGTGCGCTCGACGTCGGTCACCGCCTACGTGTCAGGCTGAGCCGCGGCGGTGTGCTCCGCGATCGCTTCGCAGAGCCGTGGCCACAGCGGCCGCGGGCGGTCGTGACCCATGTCTGCGAGCATCAGCAGCTTCGCTGCGGGCACCAGCTCGGCCGTGCGCTCGCCGCCGCTGGGCGCGATCAGCGTGTCGTCCAGGCCGTGGATGACCAGTGTGGGCACCCGCAGGCGGGAGAGTCCCTCGGCGCGCGGCCCGCTGGCCAGCATCGCCGCCAGCTGGCGGCGCGTGCCCGCGGGGCAGAGGCCACGGTCGTAGGTCTCTGCGGCGATCGCCCGCGTCTGCTCGAGCTCCGGGTAGCGTCGTGAGTGCCAGGCAAGCCAGCTTGCCGCCGACTCGATGTAGGCGTCGCGGTCCTCGGGCTCGGGTGCGAGCAGCGCGGCGCGCGCCTCGGGTGTCGACTGCCCGTACTCCGGCTCGCCGGTGTGCGACATGATCGAGGTGAGGGTCAGCACCCGTTCGGGGTGCTCGATCGCCATCGTCTGAGCGATCATGCCGCCCATCGAGACGCCGACGACGTGGGCGCGCTCGATCCCGAGCGCGCCCAGCAGGCCAAAGCCGTCGTCGCTCATGTCGCTGAAGGTGTAGGGCGCAAGCTCACGGGCGCGGGCGAAGTCGCCCGCCGCTGCCGCCAGCTGGATCTGCTCGAGTGGGGGCTCCAGCCCGTCGAGCTTCGCGGAGCGGCCGCAGTCGCGGTTGTCGAAGGCAATCACGCGGCGCCCGGCGGCCGCGAGCTGCGCGCAGAACTCGCGCGGCCAGGAGACCAGCTGGGAGCCGAAGCCCATCACCATCAGCACGGCCGGATCCGTGTCCCGACCGAAGGTTTCGTATTCGAAGGCGAGCCCGCTCGGGACGGTTATCTGGGCCATCGGCCTGAGGCTATCTCAGAGCGTCCGGGCGGCGGGCCGCCGTCGCCTACCAGTGCTGGGGGGCGAAGTGCACGAAGGTGTTGCCACGCTGCAGGGTCCACAGTTTGAAGGCCTGCGCATCGCTCATGCTGACGCGGTTGATCGCCCCGCAGGCGGCGCACTTGCTGGTCGCCAGACGCTCGCCAGGCGTACCGGTCAACGTGATCAGATCGGGTGCCTTCAGGCAGCTGCGACAGGCAAAACTCGCCAGCACCAGGGCCGCGCAGTCCTCCGCCTCAAACCTCGCCTGATCCTCGAGGGCCACGCTCATCGCACTCCTCTCACGCGATCCAACTCCTCCCAATGGGTGTCTAACACTTTTGTTGCTTGACAAGCATAACTTGAATTAGATATAGCTCGCAACATGCACAACTGGCCAACAGCCCGACCGGCTCGCGACGTCCATCTGGCGGTGGCGGAGGTCACCGAGCGAATCGCTCGCCGCAGCCGCGATACGCGGCGCGCCTACCTGGACCGGATCGACCGCCGGATCGAGCAGGACAACCTCCGCGGCCGCCCGCGGGGGCGCTCCGGCTGCGCCAACCTCGCGCATGGAGTCGCGGGCTGCGGTGCCGAGGAGAAGGAGCTGTTGGTCGACCGTGAGGTGCCCAACATCGCGATCGTCTCCGCCTACAACGACATGCTCTCAGCCCACCAGCCGCTCGATCGCTATCCGGCGCTGCTCAAGAAGGAGATCCTGCGAGCCGGGGGCGTGGCCCAGTTCGCCGGTGGCGTGCCGGCGATGTGCGATGGGATCACGCAGGGGCGCGAGGGCATGGAGCTGTCGCTGTTCAGCCGCGACGTGGTCGCCATGGCGACCGCGGTGGCGCTGGCCCACGACATGTTCGACGGTGCCCTGCTGCTCGGCGTCTGCGACAAGATCGTGCCGGGACTCGTGATCGGCGCGCTCAGCTTCGGGCACCTGCCGTGCATCTTCGTGCCCGCAGGTCCGATGCCATCGGGGCTGCCCAACAGCGAGAAGGCGGACGTGCGTGAGCGCCATGCCCGAGGCGACGCCGACACCGACGAGCTGCTCGAAGCCGAGCTGCGCTCCTACCACGCCCCCGGCACCTGCACCTTCTACGGGACGGCCAACACCAACCAGCTGCTGATGGAGGCGCTCGGACTGCATCTGCCTGGCGCGAGCTTCGTGGTCGCCGGTACGGTGCTGCGCCGCCGGCTGACCGAGGCGGCGGGCCGCCGGATCGTCGCGCTCGCCGGCCCAGAGGAGCATGTGCCGCTCGGCCGCATCGTCGATGAGCGCGCGATTGTCAACGCCGTCGTGGCGCTGCTCGCGACGGGAGGCTCGACCAACCACACCATGCACCTCGTGGCGATGGCCGCCGCGGCTGGCGTCGCGCTCACCTGGCATGACTTTGCTGAGCTCTCCGAACTGGTGCCGCTGCTGGCCCGCATCTACCCCAACGGCAAGGCTGACATCAACGACTTCCAGCAGGCCGGAGGGACCGCCAGTCTGTTTGCGGCGCTGCTCGACGCCGGGCTCCTGCACGAGGATGTGCCGACCGTCGCCGGCCATGGCCTGCGCCACTACACGCGGACGCCGGAATGGGTCGACGGTGAGTTGTGCTGGCGGCCGGCGCCAGCCGCCGGTGCGCTTGACCCGACCGTGCTGCGCTCACCCGATCAACCGTTTGCACGCGACGGTGGCATCCGCGTGGTTGACGGCTCGCTGGGGCGGGCCGTGATCAAGGTGTCGGCCGTCAGGCCCGAGCAGTGTGTGATCGAGGCGCCCGCACGCGTGTTCGACGATCAGCAGTCGTTCCTCGATGCGTTCGCGGCCGGGGGCTTGAACGACGACGTGGTCGTGGTGGTGCGCTTCCAGGGCCCGCGTGCCAACGGCATGCCTGAACTGCACCGCCTGACCCCGGCGCTCGGCGTCATGCAGGCGCGCGGGCAGCGCGTGGCGCTCGTCACCGACGGGCGCATGTCGGGCGCCTCCGGCAGGGTGCCAGCGGCGATCCACTGCACGCCGGAGGCGGCGGCTGGTGGACCGCTCGCGCTGCTGCGCGACGGTGATCTGATTCGGCTCGACGCTCGCCGTGGCCAGCTGGAGGTGCTTGACGCCGACCTCCGCTCGCGGGAGCCCGCGATGGTCCCGCGCACCGGCGAGGAGGGCGTCGGCCGCGAGCTCTTTGGTCTCTTCCGCAGGTCCGTGTCGAGCGCCGATCAGGGTGCGAGCGTTTTCACCAGCCTGCATGATCCCCATTCCGCCCCGCGGCCCGGCGTGGATGTAGGAGAATTCGTGGCGGTTTGATGGCCCTGTGCAGACCCACGCAGAGAGAGTTGTGAGCGAGACCTTCGAGCAGCTGCTCGGCGCGACGCGCGTCGTGCCGGTGATCACGATCGATGACGCTGAGCGCGCCGTGGCGCTGGCACGGGCGCTGGTGGCCGGCGGCCTGCCGGTGCTGGAGGTGACGCTGCGCACCGACGCCGGGCTCGAGGCGATCAGGCGGATCGCGGCCGCGGTCCCGGAGGCCGTGGTCGGAGCCGGCACGGTGACCACACCGGCGCAGCTGCACGCCGCGCGGGCCGCCGGGGCGCGCTTCATCGTCTCGCCCGGTTGCACCGATGCCCTGGCGCAGGCTGCGGCGCAGGCCGGGGGCGCTTTCCTGCCAGGGGCGGTCACGGCCAGCGAGGTGCTGCGCCTGCTGGAGCGCGGGATCACCACGATGAAGTTCTTCCCCGCGCAGTCGAGCGGCGGCATCGCGGCGATCCGTGCGCTGGCCGGACCGTTCCCGCAGGTCGGCTTCTGTCCGACCGGCGGCATCGACCTGGAGCTTGCCGGCGCCTACCTCGCGCTGCCGAACGTGGTCTGCGTCGGCGGCTCATGGATGGTCGCGCCCGAGTTGATCAGCGCGGGCGACTGGCCGCGGGTCACCGCGCTCGCCGCCGCGGCGGTTGCCGCCACGAGCTGACGGGAGGCCCAGCCGGGGCGCGGCGCCGCGCCCGCTCAGGCCACCTGCAGGCGGCGCTCCACCAGCTCGAGCACATGCTCGGGCGCCAGCACGTGGTCGATCACCATGTGCGCTGCCCCGACCACGCCGGCCATGTGCCACAGCTCGGTGAGCGCGATCTGCAGGTGCCGTGATGCGACCGGCGTGGAGTGGCGGTAGATCGCCTCGCGCACCGAGGCAAAGACCTGCTCATCGGCCTCGGCGAGCTTGCCGCCGATCACCACCGACGTCGGGTTCAGCAGGTTGACGGCGTCGGCCACGGCGGCGCCGACCAGCCGGCCGCTGCGACGGACCTCCGCCATCGCCTCCGGATGCCCGTCGCGAGCCAGCCTCACCACGTCCGGCGGTGTCGGCGCGAGATCGCCCAGCCGCCGGGCGATCGCCCAGCCGCCGGCGACCGCGTCCAGGCAGCCGACGTTGCCGCAGCGGCAGACCTCGGTCGCGTTCGGGTCCACCACGATGTGGCCGATGTCGCCCGCCGCGCCGCGCTCGCCGCGCAACACCTCACCGGAGGCGATCAGGCCAGCGCCGATCCCCGAGCCGAGCTTCACAAAGATCATGTGCCGATCGCCGCGGCGTGCAGCGCGATGCTCACCGAGGGCCATGATCCGCGCGTCGTTATCAACCAGCACGGGGCGGTCGGTCACATCGGCGAACATCCCGGGCACATCGACGCCATCCCAGGCGGGCATCGCCGGCGGGCTCACGGGCCTGCCGGTGTCAAAGTCGACGGGGCCGGGCAGGCCGATGCCGACGCCCAGAACATCCTGCCAGCCGCGCCCGAGCTCGGTCAGCAGCTCGCTGAAGCGGGCCTTGACCCAGCCGAGCACGACCTCTGGGCCCAGGTCTATCTGCAGCGGCGCGGTGAGCTCAGCCAGCGGCCGCGCTCCCAGGTCACAGACGGCCAGATGACAGCCCGTCTGGCCAAGGTCGCCGACCACCACCAGGCCGGCGTTCTCGTTGAAGGCGAACACCGACGCCGGTCGCCCGCCGCTTGACTGCGCGTCGCCCGCCACCCGCACCAGGCGCGCCGCCGTCAGCACGGCCAGGCGCTGAACCACGGTCGAACGGGCCACGCCCAGGTGCTCGGCGAGGTCGTTGCGGGTACTGGCCGTACCGCTGCGGATGAGCGCCAGTACCGATCCTGGTGAAGCTGGTTCTGCGATTCAGGACAAGATAGACCCCCGCTCGGGCGCGCGCCCTCAAACACGCCTGGCGAGCGGCTCGCGGGCGCCGGCTACGCGCGGCGCCCAAGGCGCAGCGGCCGCCAGTTGATCGGCTCATGGCGGCTGCGGCGCAGCAGCAGAAACGCGATCGTGCCCCACGTCGCCGGAACCCACAGCGCGATCGCGTGGTAGACGATCGTGGCGGAGGCGGCGAACGTGCTGCGCACGCCGTAGAGCGCGAACAGCCCGATGAAGCTACCGTCCAGGACACCGATGCCGCCGGGGATCGGGATCAGGTTCGACAGGTACCCGATCTGGTAGGCGAGCACAACGGTCGACAGTGGCGGCGTGTGGCCGAGCGCCTTGAACGCCAGCCACAGGACGGCGATGTCAAACCACAGGTAGCCGAAGGCGCCAAGCAGCCGCCAGTCGGGCGTGAATAGGGTCTTGGCTGTCAGGCGGATCGTCTCGGAGCTGGCGTTCGCCCATCTCGCAAAGCGCCCGCTGCGGCCTGCCATCAGCCGGTCGCTGACCGTCGGCAGGGCCAGGAACGCGAAGAACACCACGACGCCGACAGCGCCCGGCACCAGGCTGAGCAGCGGGTCACGGTTGCCCGGCAGGATCCCGAACCAGACGCCCAGCCCGGCTATGGCCAGGGTGATCAGGTTGATCCCGCTGGTCAACAGGAACAGCACCGCCGAGCGTTCGGCGACCTCACCCGGCCGCTCGCCGCGCTCGATCAGCAGCCAGGCGCCGACGGCGATGCTGCTCGCGCCGCCGAGTGCCACGGCGGAGCCGAAGGCCAGTTCGCTGAGCGCCACCCGCGCTCCGAACCGGCGTGGCACGCGGTCAAAGACCAGCAGGAAGCAGACCACGTAGCTTGAGCAGGAGAGCAGCTCGAGCCCGATCGCAATCAGGACCAAATGCACCGGCATGTGCAGGATCTCGTGCTCGACGCCGTGCAGGCTCGGCACCGCCAGGAGCAGTCCCGCCGCCAGCGCAACCAGCACGCCGAGTGAGATCAGACCGTGGCGGAGGTTGCGCCGCGCCTTCTCGTCGGTGAGCCCGAGCTCGTCGGCGTTTGGAGGCTGTTCGTTGTCCGCCACCACTCCATCCTGTCATCCTCAGACCATGTCAGCCTTCGAGCTGCCCGATCGGGACGGCGTCTGCGTGCGGGCCGACAACCCAGGGCCACTCACCCTGAGCGGCACAAACACCTGGATCTACGGCCGCGAGCCGGCCTGGTTGATCGACCCAGGTCCGTTGCTCGAGGACCACCTGGACGCGATCAGCGCCGAGCTTGACGCCCGCGGCGGCCTCGGCGCGGTGCTGCTCACCCACGACCACCAGGACCACGCGCAGGCTGTGCCAGAGCTCGTCAAGCGCTTCTCGCCGGTCCCGCTCGCCGCTGCTCGCGGGACGGCCACGCCGCTCTCAGACGGCGACCGGATCGGGCCGTTCGCGGTGGTCGCAACGCCCGGACACGCTCCCGACCACCTGGTCTTCGTCGCCGACGGGGTCGCCTTCACCGGCGACGCGGTGCTGGGGGAGGGCAGCGTCTTCATCGCCTCTCAGCTGGCCGAGTACCTGGGGGCGCTCGAGCGGCTGCGCGCGCTCGAGCTGGAGCTGATCGCCCCGGGCCACGGCCCGCTGGTGCGCGACCCGACGGCCAAGCTCGATGAATACATCGCCCACCGCGAAGCCCGCGAGCAGGCGCTGCTCGACGCGCTTGCAGCGGGTCTGCGCGCACCCGCAGAGCTGCTCGCGGCTGCCTGGCCCGAGGTCGCGCCGCAGCTGCGGCCGATCGCGGAGCTGACGCTCGCCGCGCACATGGAAAAGCTGGCCCAGGAGGGCCGGCTGCCCGCATAGGCTCGGCTGCGCTACGGCTCCGGTTCGATCGCCGAGAAGACGCGCAGGATCTCGCCGATCTGGTGCTCGCGGTCCATCGGGTGGCGCAGCGGCATGTCGCGGTTGAGCTGGTAGTGGTTGCGTCGCCCGTCGCGCTCGCGCTGTAGGTAGCCGGCCTGCACCAGGTCGGCCACGATCTTCTGGGCCGCGCGCTCGGTGATCCCGACCGTGTCGGCCACCTCGCGCAGCCTCACGCCCGGGTCTCGCGCGACGCACAGCAGCACGTGCGCGTGGTTGGTGAGGAACGTCCAGTCGGCCACGCGCGAAGCCTAGGGCAACGCCAGAAGACAGGCAAGTTGACATACGTTTTGTAATTCGCTATTTTCAAATCGTCACTACAAAAACGTAAATGGGAGTTCCACATGACGGTTGCTCGGCACAGGCAGGACGGTCCCAGGCGATGATCACATTTGCGGTCGCGGCACCAGCGCTCAGCCTTGTGCTGGCGGAGCTTCTCGCGCGGCGCGTCGGGCTGGCCGGGCGCATCTGCCTGACGGGGGTCACGCTCGCCTTCGCCGCTGCCGTCGGGCTGCTTGCCCAGGTGCTCATCGGGTCGCAGGCCGCCAGTGGCGCTGGGCCGCTGGCGCTCCACGCCGACCGTCTCACCGTCGCGATGCTGCTGCTCGTGCTCGGCGTCAGCGCGCTGGCGCAGGCCTACGCACTGCGCAACCTCGCGGGCTCGCCGCAGCAGCGTCGCTTCATCCGCACGACGGCCCTGACCACCAGCGCGGTGGCGCTCACCGTCAGCGCCGAGCACCTGCTTCTGTTGCTGGTCGGCTGGGAGCTCACCTCGCTCGGGCTGCTTGCGATCGTCGGTCAGCGGCGCGAGCTGCCGCTGGCGCGCGAGGGCCTGGGTCGCGCCGCCCGCAGCCTGCTGCTCGGCGATGGCGCGCTGCTCTTGGCGGGGGCGCTGATCTGGCGCAGCGCCGGTGACGCCTCGCTCGTGCAGCTGCACCGTGTGGCGCTCGCCCTCGCCCACGCCAAGCTGCCGATCCTGCTCGGGACGCTGCCCGCCGGCCCCTGCGTGGCGGCGCTGCTGACCGTGGCTGCGGCCGCGCGGGCGGCCCAGCTGCCGGGCCAGTCGTGGCTGGCAGCCACGGTCACCACCCCGACCCCGGCCTCCGCCATGCTGCACGCCGGGCTGGTGAACGCGGGCGGATTCCTGCTCGTGCGCCTTGCCCCCGTCTTTGCCGACGGTCCGACCGGGCCGGTGCTGGCGGTGACGATCGGCCTTGCGACCGCGATCTACGGCGGCACGCTCAGCCTCTCACGCCCGGACGTCAAAGGCTCCCTTGCGCAGTCCACGAGCGCCCAGATGGGCTTCATGCTGATGGCCTGCGGCCTCGGCGCCTATGCCGCCGCGATCGTGCACCTGATCGGCCACGGGCTGTACAAGGCGAGCGCCTTCCTCGGCGCCGACGGGGCTGTGGCTGCGCAGACTGCCAAGCGCCGCGCGCCGGCGCTGCGCTCAGACTCCGCCCCGCCGCGCGGCACGCTGGTCGCCGTCGCCGTGCTGAGCGCCGGGGCGATGGCCGCAGCACTTGCCAGCTTCGCCCAGGTCGCGCTCGCCGACCGGGGCGCGATCGTGCCGCTCGCCTTCGCCTGGGCGGCAGCGGTGACGGTCAGCTCCGGGCTGCTCACCGGCTCACGCCTGCCGCGTAGCACGGTGCTGATCCTGGCGACGGCCGCGAGCATCGCCTACGCCGGCCTGCTGGCCCTGCTGACCGCATACCTGCACCTGGCGGCCGGCGCGACATACACGCTGCCGCTGACGCTCACGCTGCCGATCATCGCGCTTGCGTTCCTCGCGGCCTGGACGCTCACCGCGGGCGCGACCGGGCTGGCCGGGCGGCTGCGCGCCAGGCTCTACCCGTACCTGCTTGACCGCGGCAGTGTGCGCGTGCGGCCGGCCACCGGCCTGCATACACGTGCCGGTCTCCTGCGGCCAGCCGAGCAGCCCGCACGGCTCTCCGAGCAGGGCGCGGCCGCGTGAGCGCCTCACTCGACGCCGCCAGCCCGGGCACCGCTGCGGCCGCGGACGCTCGCACGGCGCTCGTGGCCACCGCCCTGGCCGCCGCCACCGCCAAGCTGCCGGTCGCCTGGCCGATCACGGACCTGATCGCGGTCAACCCGCTCGCCGGTGTGCAGGAGCATGGCTTCGAGGGCGCCGTGGCCTGGGGCAGGGAGCTACTCGGCCTGCGCGGCCACATGACGCTTGCCCAGTTTCGCGCAAGCTACGACGCTGGCCGCGTGACCCGGGCGGACCTGCTGGCGGCGCTGCGCCGACGTCACCCCACGCTGGCCGGCGCCGGCCAGGCCGAGGAGGAGCTGCTCTCACGGCTGCTCGAGGACCTCGACGACGAGCCCCTCGCGCGCCCGGTGCTCGGGGTCGCCGCGCGTCTTGACCACGAGCTCGGCACCAGCGTGGCTGCCGCCGTCGACCAGGAGGTGCTCAAGTGGTGCGCCGCCTTCTGCGGCTCCGCCCAGGCGGCCTGGCAGATGCCCGGCCGTGAGCGCGGCCTCTTCGACGCGTGGCGGGCGATGGCCGCGCGCGACCCCGGGCTCAGGCGCCTGGCCGCGCCCGGCGCGGTGCGCCTGATCCCGGCGGAGCCGCTTGCGACGATCGAGTGGGCGCTTGACCTGCTTGCCGTCCCCGACACGCGCGTTGAGCGTGAGCTGACCGAGCAGCTCTGCCGCACCCCCGGCTTTGCCGCACACTTCCGCTGGCGCGAGGAGCACCCCGAGCTCTGCGACGCGCCCGGCGGGATTGCTGAGCTGCTGGCGCTGCGGCTGAGCTACGAGGCGCTGGCGGTCTCGAGGCTCGCCCGGGAGTGGGGGATCGCGCTCGAGGAGCTCCACGCCGGAGGTGAGCAGGACCCGGGCGGCCGCGCCGGTCACAGCCGCGGTGGCGCTGGGCGGGTGGCGCTCAACCCACAGGAGCGCGCCTGGATCTGGCTTGATGCCTACGAGTGGCATTACCGCGACCGGCTGCTTGCCAGGCTCGCCTGTGGGGGGCGGCCGGCGGGAGCCGGCCGCCCCCCACAAACAGACAGGACCCCCGCCGCACAGGCGATCTTCTGCATCGACACGCGCTCGGAGGGCCTGCGCCGTGCGCTCGAGTCGCTCTCGCCGGGGCGCTGGCAGACCTTCGGGATGGCCGGCTTCTTCGGGCTGCCGGTCGTGCTCGAGCACCTGCACAGCGCGCAGGCAACGCGGCTCCTACCCGGGCCGCTCGAGCCCACCGCGGTAATCGCCGAGCGGGACTCAGGCGCCGGCGCCGGCGTGCTCGCCCGTCGCAACCACGCCCAGGCGCTCGCGACGGCACACCGCGCCGCCAAGGCCAGTGCGCTTGCTCCCTACAGCATGGCCGAGGCGACGGGCTGGCTGACGGGCACCGCCGCGGTGCTGCGCACGCTCGTTGTGGGGGCGCGTGGCGGCCAGCCACCGGCCAGGCCGCCGCTTGAGCTGCAGGCCGGGCTGGCGCTCGCGGAGCAGATCGCCTGGGCGCGCTTCACCCTGCGCACGATCGGCCTCACAGATCACTTCGCGCCGGTGATCCTGATCGCCGGGCACACCAGCCTGGTGACCAACAACGCCTACCGGGCGGCGCTCGAATGCGGCGCCTGCGGCGGACACGCGGGCGGCGAGAACGCACGCCTGGCCGCGGCGATCCTCAACGACCCACGGGTGCGCGCGGGGCTGCGCGAACAGGGCCTGGAGGTGCCCGAGGCAACCCGCTTCATCGCCGCCGAACACGACACCGCCACCGACACCGTCAGCCTGCTGGACGTCGGAGATGAGGACGAGCTTGCGGCAGTGCGCGCGGACCTCGAGGAGGCCGGGGCAGCGCTCGCAAAGGAGCGAGCCCGCCTGTTGCCGGACAGCTCCCCGCCGCGGCGGCGAGCGCGCGACTGGGCGCAGGTCAGGCCCGAGTGGGGGCTTGCCCGCAACGCGGCCTTCATCGTCGCGCCGAGCGCCGTGCTGAGCGGCCTTGACCTCGGCTGCCGCACCTTCCTGCACTCCTACGAGTGGTCAAACGACCACGATGGGACGGCGCTTGAAACGATCCTCACCGCCCCCGGCCTGGTGGTGCAGTGGATCAGCGCGCAGTACTACTTCTCGAGCGTCGACCCCGAGATCCTCGGCGCCGGCGACAAGACGCTGCACAACGTGCTCGGCGACGTCGGCGTGCTGCAGGGCGCGGGTGGGGACCTGCGCCTGGGGCTGCCGTGGCAGTCGGTGGCCTACGGCGAAGGGCTGTTTCACGAGCCGATGCGGCCGCTGTTCGTGGTGCAGGCGCCACTTGCGCGCATCGATCGGCTGATCGACGCAAGCGATCTGCTGAGGCAGTACGTCGCTGGGGGCTGGATCGCGCTCGCCGCGCGCGAGGCGCCCGCGCAGCCCTGGCAGCTGCGCCAACCAAGCGGTGGCTGGCAGCCCTGGTGCCCGGCTGAGACAGAGGCCCCGGACCGGTCCCGGTGAGCGCGCCAAGCCAGGTCGGGCACCCCTACCTCGGCGCGGCGGTCGCGCTGGCCACCAAGCACCGCAAGCAGGACGCGATCGCACCGGCGCTCGCCGCCGTGCCGGGCCTGCAGGTCGTGGTGGCTCAGGGGCTTGACACCGATGCGCTCGGCACCTTCACCGGAGAGATCCCGCGGCCCGGGACACCACGCCAGACGGCGCTGACCAAGGCCCGGCTGGGTATGCGGGCACTCGGCATCGCCCGCGGTGTCGCGTCCGAGGGCAGCTTCGGTCCCCACCCCGAGCTTGGTTTCGTGGCTGTCGGCGTCGAGCTGCTCGCGTTCATCGACGACGAGCTCGGGATCGAGCTCGTCGAGCAGCGGCTCTGTGAGCAGACCAACTTCGCGCACCTCGAGACCGGCGCACTGGACGCACGGACGGACAGCTTTCTGGAACGGGTGGGCTTTCCCGTCCACGCGCTGATCGTGCGCGCCAACCGCCCGGAGGGCGATGATGCCCCGGGGCCGCTTTACAAGGGCGTGGCCGACCTGGCCGTGCTCAGACGTGCGATCGGTCAGTGCGCCGCCGCCTCAGGCGACGGGCAGGCGCGGCTTGAGAGCGACATGCGCGCGCACCAAAACCCGACGCGCATGGGCGAGATCGCGCTGCTGGCCGCTGCGCTCGGCAGGCGCCTGGCGCAAACCTGCGTTGCCTGCGGCGCGCCCGGCTTCGGCCTGGTCGACGTCGAGCGCGGGCTGCCATGTTGCCTGTGCGCGAGCCCGACCGAGCTTGTCGTCTGTGAGCTTTACGGCTGCGCTCGCTGCGGCCACAGCGAGCGCCGGCCGCGTCCAGATGGGCTTTCCTGCGCCGACCCGGGGTGCTGTGAGCACTGCAATCCCTGAGCTGCGGTGCGGCGCGGCTGCCACCGGCACGGTCGGTCCGGGGGCGGTCAAGCGCGACCGCCCCCGGAAGGTGAGCCTCAGTCCAGGGCCACCATCACGTGCTTGACGTTGGTGTAGTCCTCGAGCGCGTAGAGCGACATGTCCTTGCCGTAGCCGGACTGCTTGTAGCCGCCGTGCGGCATCTCGGAGGCCATCGTGATGTGGTTGTTGATCCAGACCGCGCCGAAGCGCAACGCGTTTGCCACGCGCATGGCACGGCCGACATCGCGGGTCCAGACGCTGGCGGCCAGGCCGTAGGGGGTGCCGTTGGCCCAGCTGATCGCCTGCGCCTCGTCGCTGAAGCGCTGCACGGTGATCACCGGCCCGAAGATCTCGCGCTGGATCATCTCGTCGGTCTGCTCGAGGCCGGCGACGACCGTGGGCTCGAGGTAGAAGCCGGGACGATCCGGCTCCCTGCCGCCGGTCACGATCTCGGCGCCGGCCGGACGCCGCTTCAGGAAGCCCTCGACGCGCTCGCGCTGGCGTTTTGAGTTGATTGGCCCGAGCGTTGTCTGCTCGGCGCGGGTGTCGCCGATCACCAGCTTCTGCGACTGCGCCGCCAGGCCGGCCACGACCTCGTCGTAGACCTTGGCGCTTGCCAGCACACGCGTGGCGGCGGTGCAATCCTGGCCTGCGTTGTAGTAGCCGCAGGCGGCAATCGACTCCAGGGAGCCGTCGAGCTCCACGTCGTCAAAGACGATCACCGGTGCCTTGCCGCCGAGCTCGAGGTGCACCTTCTTGAGCGTGTCAGCGGCCGCCCTGGCGATCCACTTGCCGGTCTCGACGCTGCCGGTCAGGCTCACCATCGCGACCTTCGGGTGGGTGACAAGCGCCTGTCCGGCCGGGTCGCCGTGGCCGGTGATCACGTTCAGCACGCCCTTGGGCAAAAACTCGGCGGCCAGCTCGGCGAGCCTGAGGGTGGACAGCGGCGTGGTCTCGGCCGGTTTGAGCACCACCGTGTTGCCGGCTGCGAGTGCCGGGCCGATCTTCCAGATGGCCATCATCAACGGGTAGTTCCAGGGGGCGATCTGGCCGATCACGCCGACCGGCTCGCGGCGGATGAACGAGGTGCGTGCGGGCTGGAACTCACCGGCGGTCGGGCCCTGCAGGGTGCGCGCCGCCCCGGCAAAGAAGCGCAGGTTGTCGGCGCAGAACGGAATCTCGTCGGTGCGCATCGCGGCGATCGGCTTGCCGGCGTTGTCTGACTCCAGTGCGGCGAGCTCCTCGCCGTGGGCCTCGATCGCGTCCGCCAGGCGGATCAGCGCGAGCGCCCGCTCGCTGGGCGTGGTGGTTGACCAGCCGTCAAAGGCGCGCTGCGCCGCGTCCACGGCGCGGTTGACGTCCTCGGCGCCAGACAGCTGCGCGTGGGCCATGATCTCGCCCGTTGAGGGGTTGAAGACCGGCTCGGTGGCGCCGCTTGTGGCGGTGCTGTGCTCGGAGTCGATCAGGTTCAGGAAGGTGGGTGCGGTCTGGCTCATGCGCGCACGCTACCACCGGCGGAAGCTCCGGTTTGGCCGAGTCAGGCGTGCATGCTGCGCCCCCGCGGAGTCCCCTGTGCCGCCGGCCGGTGTGCGGATCCGGAAGCTTGCGGTTGCGGCGGCGCGGCTCAGCGCGAGTGCGCGAAGTACTCCTCATCGCGCAGCTGGGCGTCGCGCTCCTCGCGGTTGAGCGCGTCGACGAACACCACCGCCATCGCCACCCCGAAGACGAAGGACTCCACCAGGCACATCGTCGCGCCCGCGAGCTCCTGGTCAGACAGCGCGGAGATCCCGAACCCGCGCGGGAACGAGACATACAGGGGATAGAGGGTCGAGGTCATGAAGGTGAGCGTCAGACCGACCACGGCGCCCGCGCCGCGGGAGACCGCCAGGTAGATGAGCCGGCTCACGCCGGTCGGCGCCTTCTCGCTCGGCACGGGCGAGATCAGCATCCACCACATCGGCACGCCGGCGCCGAAGAGCATCAGGCGCTCGAGCTCCAGCAGCAGGCGGTGGGCGGTGGCGAAGTCGAAGATCGGTGGCAGCGCCCAGCCGATCACGGTCGCCGACCAGACCGGTACGCAGACCATCGGGTCGGTGGCCCGGTCCCAGAAGCGCCCGGCGCCAGGGTGGCGCTCGAGCCAGGCGCGCGCGCCGGGGGACATGCCTGAGGTGACCACGGGGTCGCGCAGGCCGAGGATCACAAGCGGCGGGATGATGTCGGCAAGCAGCGTGTGCTGGGCCATGTGGGCCCACAGCAGCCAGTGGATCGCGATCGTGTTCAGCGGCGAGCTCAACGTCAGGAAGGCGAGCAGCTCGCCGGCCGCGAAGAAGCCCCAGTACCTGAGACCGACCGGGTGACCGGCGGCGCGAGCACGCCTGACCAACGCCACGTACCAGACGGTCGCTGCGATCAGCAGAATCCAGAGGACCGGCTCGAAGCTCCAGCTACCCCAGCCGGGTACCGGTCTCATCGGGAGGGCTCGGTCGCTCGCGCCATCGTCTCGACGCGACGGTAGCACCGCCAAGGGCCGGCGCACGTGTGCCGGCCAGCAGTGGTTGTGGCAGTGGTAAGGGCACGAACAGGTAGGTGGCCAGCAGCACGAACAGGGGCCCCGTGTTGACGTCGGTCGAAGCTCCCGCCCAGAACGGGCCACCCAGCGACTGGCCAAAGGCCCAGTAGGCGAGCGCCAGCAGGCTGCCGACAAGCAGCGCCAGCGGCCGCAGGCGGGTCAGGACGCCGAGCCCAACCAGCACCGAGAGCGCCGCCAGGGCCGGTGCGGCCGCGCCGCCGGCCCCATGCAGCACGTCCGCGAGCGCACGGTCGACACTCGCGAGCGGCGCCGGCGCGCTCGCGGCCATCGCCCGCAGCTGGCTGGCCGGGCTGCCCTGGGCGCCGGTCAGCCACAGGACGGCACCCTCCAGCCACAGCCCTGCCCAGATCAGGGCGCCGGCGGGCGTCGCTGCGCTTCGCTCGCGAGCGGGCCAGACCAGCAGCCCGACAAGCCCGTAGAGCAGCGCCGCGCCGGGGGCGCCCATCAGCGGCGAGAGCGGCGCGGATGTCAGGATGCCGCCGAGACCCTCGCCCACCAGCCAGACGACCAGGCACCACACAAACGAGACGGCGAGCGCCGGGCGAACACTGCGCGGGCTGACGATCAAGCCAAGCCCGATCGCGCACTGCAGCTCGGCCGCAAGCGTGTTCCACAGCGGCAGGTCGCGCCCATAGAAGCCCGTGAGCGCATTGATCGACGCGGCCAGCGGCCCCGGTTGCCCGCTGGCGTTCACGGCGAGCACGTCGCGCACGAACGCGTGCGTGTACATGAAGCCCTGGAACTGCAGCAGGCCGTCAAGCAGCCACAGCACGCCCAGCGCCATCTGCACGCGGCGCTCGGTCAGCACGCGAACATCCGGGTAGCCGTCCGGCGGTTGTGGCCGCCGGAGCCGCTGCGGCGCTTCGCTAGCATCCGGTCAACCTACCAGCAGCTGGCGCTCACGCATCCCGGTGGGCCTGGGCGGGGGTGGGTGTTGACCGTGCACACCGATCAGGTAGACACATGAAGATGCCGGGCGTTGGGCCCGCTCACGCCGGCGGTGCCCACGGCGTGCTGGGGATGTCGGTCACCTCCGGGGGCATGCACCTGATGCCTGCATGGCTTGGGCTGGTCTTCACCTTCGCGCTGGTGGTGGTCGTGATCGCGCACTTCAGGCATCTGGTGGAAGCGCCGGGCGAGAGCCGCCTGTGGCACGCCAGCCACGTTCTCATGGGAGTCGGCATGGCGGTCATGTTCGCGCCGGCGGCGATCGACCACATCGCCATACCGGCGGTCGTCTGGCAGCTGCTGTTCGCCAATGCTGCCGGTGCCGTGCTGGCGCTGCTGCTCTTCCGCACGCTCGAGGGCCGGGCCACCAACCTCCTGTGGCTGGCTGCGGCCGCGGAGCTCGCCGCGATGACCTACATGTGGCTCGGCCAGACCATCGCGTTGCTCAGCTGGGTCCTGGTCGCCTACTCGCTGGCGGGGTGCGCGTTCTGGCTGCTTGGGGCCGACCGCCGCGTGGATGGCCGCTCGCTCGACGGCCGTGCCGGCGGTCGGGTGGCCTCGCTGGTGTGCGGCGCGGACGTGCGCGCGTCGCTTGCCACAATGGCTTTTGCGATGGCCTACATGTTCACAACGATGGGGCTGGCGCGATGAGCGAGGCGGGCGCGGTGGGCCTGATGGGCGAGATGGGCGAGGCGGACGAGAGTGCCGCGATGGGAACGCGCGAGCTCTCGCTGGCGATCGGCGGCATGACCTGCGGCGCCTGCGCGGCGCGCATCGAGCGCCGCCTGAACCGCCTTGACGGCGTCCAGGCGAGCGTGAACTTCGCCAGCGAGCAGGCGCTCGTCACGCTGGACGGATCGCTTGAGCAAGACGGATCGCTTGCGCTAGACCGGATCCTTGCCGAGGTGCAGGCGACCGGCTACTCGGCCACGCCGCTGGCTGAGGACCCGCGCGAGGATCACGGCGAGCAGGCGCGCGAGCTCGACGCGAGGGTGCGGTCGCTACGGCGGCGTTTCGTGGTTGCGGCGATCCTGTTCATGCCGCTCTGCGACCTCTCGATCCTGCTTTCGCTCGACTCCTCGCTGCGGCTCGCGGGCTGGCGCTGGCTGATGATCGCGCTGGCGGCGCCGGTCGTCACCTGGGCCGCCTGGCCCTTCTACGAGGCCGCGGTCCGCAACGCTCGCCACGCCGCCACGACCATGGACACCCTGGTCTCTGCGGGGATCGTGGCCGCCACCGCCTGGTCGCTCTACACGATGTTCGTGCTCTACTCCGGTGCACACGGTGGCACTGCGGGCGGGCTCGGTTCTCGCTCGGGCGGAGGCCTCTACCTGGATGTGCCCGCCGGCGTTGCCACCTTCCTGCTGGCCGGGCGCTACTTCGAGGCCTGGTCGCGGCGGCGCAGCGGTAACGCGCTGCGAGCGCTGGCGGCGGTCGGTGCGCGCGACGTCGCCGTGCTCGACGAGCAAGGCGACGAGCGGCGCGTGCCGCTGTCGCGCCTGCACGTCGGTGACCGCTTCGTCGTCCGTCCAGGTGAGACGATCGCGACCGATGGCGAGGTGCTGGACGGGCGCGCGGCGGTTGACCGCAGCGTGATGACGGGCGAGTCGCTGCCCGAGGAGACCGCGACCGGGGACCGCGTGCTCGGCGGCACCGTGGCACTCGACGGCCGGCTCGTGGTGCGCGCCACCAGCATCGGCGGCGACACCCAGCTTGGCCAGATGCTGCGGCTGGTGGCGCGCGCGCAGAGCGAGAAGGCGGCGGTCCAGCGCCTCGCCGACCGGGTCTCGTCGTTCTTCGTCCCCACGGTGATGCTGATTTCAGCCGCGACGCTCGCCGTCTGGCTGCTCGGCGGTCACCCCGCCGATCCGTCGATCAGCGCGGCGCTGGCGGTGCTGATCGTCGCCTGTCCCTGCGCGCTCGGGCTGGCGACCCCGGCCGCGCTGGTGGTCGCGACCTGGGCCGGTGCGCGGCTGGGGATCTTCTTCAAGGGTTACGGCGCGCTCGAGGCCTCACGTGCGATCGACACCGTTGTGCTGGACAAGACCGGCACGGTCACCGAGGGCCGCATGGTGCTTGCCGGCATCCAGGCGGCCTCCGGTGTCTCTGAGGAGCGGATGCTGGCGCTGGCCGCCGCTGTCGAGGCGGCCTCCGAGCATCCGCTGGCGCAGGCGGTGGTCGCGGCCGCGCTCGCGCGGGGGTTGGACGTGCTCGCGGTCAGCGACTTTGTCGCGGTTCCCGGCAGCGGCGCGCACGGGCTCGTGGACGGCGCTCAGATCACCGTTGGGCGCCCCGGTGACGGGTTGCCCGCGGAGCTTGCGGCCTGCGTCGAGCGCTGGGAGCGCCAGGGGCGCACAGCTGTCGCGGTGCGCGAGGGCGAGCTGGTGCTGGGCGTGCTGGCGCTGGCTGACGCGATCCGGTCCTCCGCCGCCGAGGCGGTCGCGCAACTGCACGCGCTCGGCCTGCGGTGCGTGCTTGCGACCGGCGACAACGACGCCACCGCGCAGGCGGTGGCCGCGGCGATCGGTGTGGACCAGGTGCTCTCCGAGGCGCTGCCCGCCGACAAGGTCGCGCTGATCCGCTCCCTGCAGCAGGAGGGTCGGCGTGTGGCGATGGTCGGTGACGGCGTCAACGACGCCGCCGCGCTGGCCAGCGCCGACCTCGGCCTGGCGATCGGCTCCGGCACCGACGTGGCGATCAACGCCGCCGACCTGGTGATCCTGCGTGACGACCTGCGGGTCGCGCCGACGGCGATCCGCCTGGCGCGGCGGACGCTGCGCACGATTCACGGCAACCTCGCCTGGGCCTTTGCCTACAACCTGGTCGCCATCCCTGTTGCGGCGCTGGGGTTGCTGAACCCGCTCTTTGCCGGCGCGGCGATGGCACTCTCCTCAACGCTTGTGGTCTTCAACAGCGCGCGCCTGCGGCGCGCGGTACCGGCTGTCTCGGCGCCGGAGCGGGTGACGGCGGAGGGGCTGGCAGGGGCTGGTCGGGTGGGCGTGGCGCGCACCGCGCAGATGGCGCTGGCCGCCAGCCCGGCAGCGGCGGGCGACGCGCCGGACGCCTCGGAGGACTCGCGTTCGGGGACGGCGATCCGAGCCTGACTGAGTCAGTCGGGCTCAGAGCTCCTGGGCTTGGGCATGGCGTTTTGAGCGCGCCACCGGAGCCGGTCGGCGGGCTGGGGGCGGGCGGCGACCAGCGCCCCATTGCGCCGACCGCCGTTAGCCCCCAAACCTCACGCCCGCCGGTCAGTTTGTGCAATCCAGGCGGTACCAGTGCACGAATTGCACAAAGTGGCTCCTCAACACGGCAGTTTGGGGCCTGGAGGATGTGATCCGGGCGCTCGCTGGCTCGGATGCCGCGGGGCCGCGTCGCCTGGGTGGGGCCGCGTCGCCTGCGCGGGGCCGCGTCGCCTGCGCGTGACCTCGCCTGCGCGTGACCTCGCCTGCTGGTCGTGTTGCCTGCGCGGGGCCTGGTCTGCGGGGCGCGTGCCGCGTGTCTGAATCGCCGGCGTCGGTCTCTGGCCTGTTGCCGCCCAGCCGATCGCCCCTGGGCCGCCCCCACAAATCAAGCTGTTAGGGTGCCCTAAGTTGGCGCGCGGTGTGCGTGTCGACGGACACGCACACACCCATGCCGCCGACCGCGCCCATCGAGGACGAGACCACCGAGCTCGCGCAGCGCTCCCCGCTGTCGGGCTTGGGTGTCGGCCTGCGACAACGGCGACGCCGGCACTGGCTGACCCTGGGGTTACTTGCCGTCTGGGGCCCAGGGCTCGTGGTGATGCTCGCCGACACCGACGTCGGCAGCCTGATCACCGCCGCCCAGTCGGGCGCGCAGTTCGGCTACAGGATGATCCTGCCGCAGATCGTCCTGATGCCGATCCTCTACGTGGTCCAGGAGATAACCGTCCGGCTGGGCATCGTCACGGGCAAGGGACATGGCGCGCTGATCCGAGAGCGGTT
>JAJZID010000182.1 GCA_021810705.1 Actinomycetes bacterium | reverse complement strand
GCGCCTGCGCGCCAACTATGCGGAGCTGGGGCGCAGCGCGACCGAGGAGATACTCCGTTGGGCGACCCCCGTGCATCACTTCCGCCGCACCGCGCGCGTTGACACCGAGCTCGCGGGCACACCGATCCATGCGGGCGACAAGGTCACAACCTGGTTTGTCTCCGGTAACCGCGACGAGACGGTGTTCGAGTCGCCCGAGCGCTTCGACGTCAGCCGCGCACCGAACCCGCACCTGACCTTCGGGCCGGGTGGCGTGCACCACTGTCTGGGCGCCCATCTGGCGAAGCTGGAGGTGCGGATCACGTTCGAGGACCTGCTCGCACGCGACGTGCAGCTCGAGCTCGCCGGCCCGCCTGAGCGGCTGCGCTCGAACTTCTTCAACGGCATCAAGCGCCTGCCGGTGAGGGTCACGCGATGATCGAGATCTCCCGCATCGACCACGTCGGCCTGCGTGTGACTGACCTCGACGAGGCCACCACCCGCTGGTCTGAGCAGTTCGGGCTGCGTCTGGCGGGGCGTGAGGAGCACGTCGCGCGGCTTGCCTGCGACGACGAGCCCTGTGCGCTCGAGCTGCTCGCCGGTGCCGCTGGGGGGTTTGATCACGTCGCCTACGAGCTGGCGGCCGGCTGCGGGCTTGAGCAGGCACGCGCGCACCTCGAACAGTTCGGCGCGCAGGTCACAGACGACGGTGAGGGCGGCATCGAGACCCACGACGCCGACGGCAACTCAATCAGGCTGATCGGCCACCGCCAGCCGCCGTCGCTGCTTGTGCCGCACGCCCGCCCCGCCGCCAACCCGGCGCCGGGGCATCCGCGCAAGCTCGGCCACGTGAACTTCCTGACCGGGAACCTCACCGAGCAGGTGCGCTTCTACACAGACGCGCTCGGCATGCACCTGACCGACTGGCTGGGCGACGGCGGCGTCTGGTTTCACGTCAACACCGACCACCACGTGATGGCGCTGATCGACAAGGGCGCACCGCACCTGCACCATCTGGCCTTTGACGTGATCGACATCGGCCAGATGCGGGCCGCGCTGGATCACCTCGGCCGCCACGGACGCTGGCTGGGCTGGGGACCGACCCGTCACGGCGTCGGCGGCAACATCGCCTCGTATGTGCGGATCGTCGAGGAGGAGTGCTTCGTGGAGCTCTACTGCGACATGGAGCAGCTGCAGGCCGGCCACCGGCCGCGCCGCTGGCCCGACGACCGCTTCTCATCAAACACCTGGGGGCCGTTGCCGCCGCGCTCCTACTTCCGCTTTGACCAGGCGGCGATCGAATCGGAGCGCGAGAGCCTGGAGATGCTCGGTATCCCGCTCGGAGAGGAGTCCAGATGACGCTTCAGGGCTACACCGTTCCCCGCACACCATCCGGCCGCGCCAGCCTCGTGCCGCCGCCGCCCTGGCACTACGTCGGCGACTTCATCGTGATCGACTTTCACGCCGATCCCGACGCGGCCGCCGCGCTGCTGCCGGAGGGACTCGAGCGCCATCCCGACGCCGGGCGCTGCGCGGCGGTGTTCGTCGACTGGCAGTCCTGCTCAGAGAGCGGCGAGGAGCTGACCGACCCGGTGCGCTCCCAGTACCGCGAGTTCTACCTGGTCATCAGCGGCCTGCTCGACGGTGAGCCGGTCACCACCTGCCCGTTCATCTGGGTGGATCAGGACTTCGCCCTGGCCCGGGGCTGGATCCAGGGCTTCCCCAAGCAGCTTGGCGAGGTCTGGATGACACGCCAGTTCGCGCTGGCCTGCCGAGCTGCGCCCGGCGGCGGTGAGGGCTCACGCTTCGGCGCAAGCTGCTCGGCGCGTGGGCGTGAGCTGGCGCGCGCGACGCTCACGCTTGAGCGTGTGAGCGAGTCCGGGTCGCTGCACACCGACCCGCCACTGGTCAACGTGCGCCATTTCCCGCGCCTGGCGGCCGGACACCACGACGACCCGCAGGTGCACGAGCTGGTGCGCGCCCGCAGCCGCAACCGCAGCGTCTCCGAGATCTGGGAGGGTCAAGCCACCCTTGAGCTCTCACCCGCCCCAGGCGCGGAGCACACGCTGCTTGCACCGCTTGATGTGGTGCGCGGCTACCGCTTCACGTTCGCCTACACGGTCGACGACCTCACCACGGTCCGGGATTACACGCGATGAGCAGCGCCACCGTCGCAGGTCACGAGGTTTCAACCGATCACTGGATCGGCGGTGAGCGCGTCGCAGGCAGCGAGCGCTTCGAGGTCATAACCCCGATCGACGGCTCGGTGATCGCACAGGTTGCCGCGGGTGGCGCGCACGAGGCCGATCTGGCCGTCGCGGCCGCGCACGCGGCCGCCCCCGGTTGGGCCGCGCTCGGCCCGGTCGGGCGGGCGACGCTGCTGACGCGCCTGGCCGATCTGATCGACCAGAACGTCGAGCGCCTGGCGGCGGTCGAGTGCGCCGACATGGCGATGCTGCTTGAGTCGCTGCGCCTGCGCGTGATCCACCGTGCCGCCGCGAACTTCCGTAACTACGCGGAGCTCGCGGCCAGCTACGAGGAGCGCGACTGGCGCTCCAAGGGCACCTGGAACCGGGTGCAGCGCATGCCCGCCGGCCCGGCCGCGGTGATCACCCCCTGGAACGCGCCGTTCATGCTCTCCACCTGGAAGGTCGCGCCCGCGCTGGCGGCCGGCTGCCCCGTGGTGCTGAAACCCGCCGAGTGGTCACCCCTGTCCTGCTCGCTGCTGGCCGATCTGACCGCGCAGGCGGGCTTTCCGCCGGGGGTTTTCAACGTCCTGCAGGGAACCGGCGAGCAGGCCGGAGCGGCGCTGGTCGCACACCCCATGCTGCGGCGCATCTCCTTCACCGGCTCGCCCGAGACCGCCCGTGAGATCGGTGTGGCGGCCGCGCGCAACCTGGTGCCCTTCACCGGCGAGCTCGGCGGCAAGGGGCCGCTGATCGTGTTTGAAGACGCCGACCTGGACGCCGCCGCAGCCAAGGCGGCGGGCCAGTACGACGACGCCGGCCAGGTCTGTCTGGCGGGCACGCGGCTGCTCGTGCAGGAGAGCGTCCGCGACGAGTTCCTGGAGCGCTTCCACGCGGCCGTTGACCGCCATGTGCTCGGCGACCCGCGCGCGCCCGAGACGACCGTCTCGCCGCTGATCCATCCTGAGCACCTGGCGCGCGTTGACGGCTTCGTCAAGCGCGCGGTCGCGGCCGGTGACCGACTGGTGCGCGGCGGCCAGCCGGCCGGCGGCCTGTTGTATGAGCCGACGCTGTTTGAGCCGCGCGCAAACGACTCTGAGATCGTGCAGCGCGAGGTCTTCGGGCCGGTGCTGACGTTTCAGACCTTCGCCGACGAGGCGGAGGCGATCGCGCTTTCAAACTCGACGCCCTACGGCCTCTCGGGGATCGTCTACACGAGCTCCATGGGGCGTGCTGACCGCGTCGGCCGGGCGGTGCGCGCCGGGGTCGTGTGGGTCAACACCTTCCTGGTGCGTGACCTGACGGCACCGTTTGGCGGGATCGGCATCTCGGGCCTGGGCCGGGAGGGCGGCAACTACGCCCTGGACTTCTATTCGGACTTGAAAACACTGCAGATCCTGGAGGGGAGCGTCAGATGAGCACTGTCAATGAGGTTGGGGGCCCGGTCTCGGCCGGCGAGTCGGGCCACCTGGGCGAGCGACGCCTGACGACGATCCACGCGGTCGGGCAGTCGCTGGCGATCGGGCCGATGTTCTCGGCTGGCCTGCTGACCGGCCTGATCGCGAGCGTGGCCGGCTTCAGCACACCGCTGTCGGTGCTGCTCGGCACGATCGGCGCGGTCTGCCTGGGCTATGTGATCTCGCTGTTCGCCCGCCGCTACGCGGGCGCCGGGGCGATGTATGAGTACCTGGTGCATGGCGCGCACCCGATGGCGGGCGTGTATGGCGCAGGCATCTACGGCCTGGGCATCCTCTTCCTCGGCGGCGGCGGCGTGTTCATCGCCAACGGCTTTCTGGCCCAGACCTTCCTGGCCGACATCCACGTCAACGTGGCCTGGTGGATCCCGTCGATCGTGGTCCTGGCGATCGCCGTGGGCCTCAACCATCGCGGCGTGCGGGTCGCGATCCAGGGTGTGCTCGCGCTCGCGGGCATCTCGATGATTCCGTTTCTGATCCTGGCTGTCACGATCATCGCCAAGGGCGGCGCGAACGGCAACACGCTCGCCGTCTTCGGCACCGGCCACAGCTCGTGGGGCAGCGTCTTTCACGGGATCCTCTTCGCGGTCACGCTGTTCATCGGCTTCGAGGCCGCCGCCTCGATCGGTGAGGAGGCGCGCGAGCCGCACAAGGCGATCCCGACGGCGCTGATCGGCTCGGTCGCGCTCGCGGGCGTGTTCTTTTTGCTGGTCACCTACGCGGGCGCCGTCGGCTTCGGCGTCAAGCAGTCGGCCACCGCCTGGGCCGCTGACCCCTCGCCGATGGGCGCGCTGGCGCAGACCTACGACGGTCACTGGCTGTCGGTGCTGATCGACCTGGTGGTGATGCTCGACTCGATCTCGGTGGCGCTTGCTTTCACCGTCGCCGGCTCGCGCGTGTTCTTCGCGCTCGGCCGTGACGGCCTGCTGCCGAAGTTCACCACGCGCCTCTCACGCCACGAGACGCCGCTCGGCGGCAACCTCGTGATTCTCGCCGCCGGCGCACTCGCGATCATCCTCGGCGGTGTGACCACCCTGGGTACCCTCGTCAAGCTGCCCAACAACATCGAGGCCTTCCAGGTCAGCGCCGGCATCGGCTCGTTCCTGATCGAGGCGGTCTACGCGATGCTGGCGGTCGCCGCCTTCCGGATCATCTGGCGCGACTGGAGCGGCGGCGCCCGGCTCTGGCGGCTGGTGGTCGCGATCGTGGGTGTGGCCACGCCGGTGCTCGCCTACTACGGCTCGCTGAACCCGTTCCCCCCCTACCCCGGTGACCTCAGCCTGATCATCGCCGGCGCCTGCGCGGTGCTGGTCGGGGTGTGGCTCGCCTACATGCGCGCTCGTCACCCGGAGCGGGTCGCAGCCGCGGCTCAGCACGCACTCGAGCAC
>JAJZID010000181.1 GCA_021810705.1 Actinomycetes bacterium | reverse complement strand
CCGTGCAGGTCGGGGTAGAGCACACGCACCGTCGTGATCGGCTCGTCGGGCTCGCTTGTCACTTACTGCTCCTCTCTGCGCGTCGGGCGCGCTGCCAGAAACCGTCAAACAGCTTGAAGGCGTTGGCCTTCGCCAGCGGCGCCTCGCCGCGACCTGCCTCGAGCCGCGCGACCGCGTCGATCCCGAGCCGGTTGAGGCTCTCGGTGTCCATCGCGGCCCACGCGGAGACGATCTCGATCGTGCTCTCGGGGTGAAACTGGGTGCCCAGATGGAGCCCGTGGCTGAAGGCCTGCACGCCGGCCGGCGTGCGAGCCAGTTCGCAGGCGCCCGGTGGCAGCGTGAAGCGCTCGTAATGCCACTCGAGCCACGGTCCGGCTGCGATCAGCTCCGGGTCGTCGGTCTCGATCTGATACCAGCCGATCTCAGGCTCCGGCGCGTGCTGCACCTCGCCGCCGAGCACGTCGGCCAGCACCTGCCCGCCGTAGCAGAGGCCGAGCACGGGCACGTCGTGCGTCACCGCAGCGCCGATCAGCGCAAGCGTTTGCTTGACCGCCGGCAGGTGGCGGTCAAGCGGGCTGTTGGCTGAGCCCAGGCAGCAGACGAAGCTCCTGCCCGCCACCGTCGGTTCCGGATCGTCGGTGTAGGTGCGATGCACCTCGAAGGGGATTCCACGCGCCTGTGCCCAGTCGGCGAGCAGACCCGGCGGGGTGTCCGGCTCGTGCTCGAGGATCAGCGCGCTCGTGGTGCTGCTCACGGCATTGCTCCAACCGGGCTGCCGAGGGTGGCGTCCTCCTGCGCGAGTGCCTCCTTGAGCTCAGTGAGCGGCCGCGGTGTCTGCAACGCCCGGCGATACCAGGCCAGCCGGCGTGCGGCGTTCACGGCCACCACACCCACCACCAGGCGGCCCTGCACGCAGGCGGCGACAAACCTCCCGCCGTCAGGCGAGAGCTCGAGCAGCTCACTGTGCTCGGCCAGCGCCGGACAGCCGAGCGCCTGGATCTTGGCGTCGTACTGGTCGGTCCAGAAGTACGGCGGGGCTGTGTGAGCGGTGCGCTCGTCGTGGGCCACCAGAGCGTTGCGTCCCGCCAGCTGCCCGTGCTCAGCGGCCGTCGTCCAGTGCTCCACACGCACGCGCGCACCGCCGGCCAGTGCGGCCGGCACCGAGGCGATGTCGCCGGCGGCGAGGATCTCCGGGTCGCGGGTGCTGGTCAGTGTCGGGTCGCAGGCCACGCCGGGATCGAGCTCGAGCCCGCTCCCGGTCAGCCACTCGGTGTTGAGCGTCGCGCCGAGCGCGATCAGAACCGTGTCGGCTTCGACGGAGGTGCCGTCGCTCAGGCGCGCGCCCGCGACCCGCTCGCTGCCCGTGTCGCCGTAGAGCGCCTCGAGGCCCGGGCCGAGGCGCAGCTCGACGCCGTGGTCACGGTGCATCTGCGCCCAGCGTTTGCCGAGCGCAGGCCCGAACGGCACGAGCGGGTGGCTTGCGATGTCGACCATCGTCACCTCCACGCCGAGGCTGCGCGCGCTGGCGGCGACCTCACAGCCGATGAAGCCGGCGCCCACGACCAGCAGTCTGCGCGTGCTGGCAAGCGCGGCGCGCAGGGCGACGGCGTCCTCCAGCGTGCGCAGCGTGTGGACGCCGTCGAGATGAGCGCCGGGTCCGTCGAAGCGCCGCGCGCGGCAGCCGGTGGCGATGATCAGACGGTCGTAGTGCTCCTCGCCACCGTCCTGCAGCCGGACACGCCGCCGCGTGCGGTCGAGCCCTGTCGCCTCCGTCCCGAGCCGCCACTGCACGTCGAGCTCATCCACCGGCAGCGCCGAATCCTCGATCTCCTGCTTGCCCTGCAAGAGCTCCTTGGACAGTGGTGGGCGCGTGTAGGGGAGATGCGGCTCGGCGCCGATCACGATCAGCTCGCCCTCATGGCCGGCGCGCCGCGCGGCCTGCGCGGCGCGCAGCCCGGACAGTGAGGCTCCGACGATCACGAGCCGCATCGGAAGCCGCCTTAGCCCTCGATCCGGATGGCCGTCATCGGACAGGTGTTGACGGCCGCCTCGAGGTCCGCCCGGCGGCTGTCATCAACCTCCTCCTGCCAGCTGATGAAGTCGTTCTCATCCAGCTGGAAGAGATCCGGCGCGATTGCGACGCACTCACCGTGGCTCTGGCAGAGGTTGAGGTCGATGTGGACCTTGATCATTGTGCTTCTCCTTGGTGCTCGCTTTGTGTGACCATGCGCTCGGCCTCGTCCTCGGGGACGGCGAGCGCCACGTGCAGCGTGTTGGCGGAAACCGCCGGCTGCTCACCCAAGGCTGTCAGGTCCACGTCCCAGTCGGTGACCGTGCTCTGGACGCTGCCAAGGCCGCTGATCTCGACGCTGACCACATCGCCGGGCTGCATCGGACGGGAGTTGGCGGGCGTGCCGGTCAGCACCACGTCGCCCGGCTCAAGCGTGATCAGCCGGCAGAGGTCCGCCAGCTGGTAGGCGACACCCCACACCATGTCCGCGGCCGTGGCCTCCTGCACGACATCGCCGTTCAGGTAGGTGCGCAACGTGAAGTCCGTGGGGTCAAACTGCTCCGCCGGAGTGACGTAGGGACCGATCGGCAGAAACCCGTCCTGGCCCTTGACGCGCAGCATCGAGCCACGGTCCGCGTGACGGAAGTCGTGCAGGCCGACATCATTTGCGGGCGCGTAGCCGGCCACATGGGCCAGGGCCTCCGTCGCCGGCACACCATGCATGCGCTCACCGATCACGACCGCCAGCTCACCCTCATAGTTGAGAAAGCGGGTGCCGCGCGGGCGACGCACGGTGCCGCGATGACCGTTCAATGTGGTCGGCGGCTTCATGAAGTACGACGGGTAGGCGGGTGTGCGCGCGGCGTACTCGGTCAGACGGCTGCGATAGGTCAGGTGCACCGCAATGATCTTTGACGGCGTCACCGGCGCGAGATAGTGCGCGTCGGCCTCCGGCAGCGTGCGTCCGTCGATCAGCCGGATCGTGTCTCCCGTGAGCGTTCCCCACTGGGGTACGCCATCGATTGCCAGGCGCACGCGCCTTTCGTTGGTGTCCTCCCTCACAGCCTCATCATCACCGCTCAGGTGATCGTCGGCAACAGGAATCAGCGATCGATTGTGCGTCATAGGCGATAATTGCCGGGGATGGAGCTGAGGCAGCTGCGCTATTTCGTCACCGTCGCCGAGGAGCTTCACTTCTCGCGCGCCGCTGCGCGGCTGCACCTGGCGCAGTCGGCACTCTCGGCGCAGATCCGGCGCCTTGAGGCGGAGGTGGGCGGGCCGCTGTTGGTCCGCAGCACGCGCCAGGTGCAGCTGACTCTCGCCGGTGAGCTGCTGCTGGCGGAGGGCCGTACGCTGCTTGCCGCGGCCGACAGCCTGCTCGCGCGCGTCGGTGAGCTTGCGCGCGGCGAGGCCGCCTCGTTCTCCATCGGTTCGCTCGGTCCCGTGCCGGGCGCGCTGCTCTCGCCGTTGCTTGCCACCTTCAGTGGCCGCCACCCGCGGCTGCGGATCGATGTGCGGGCGATCGAGTTCTACGAGATGACCACGGTGCTCAGGCGCGGCCGCGTCGACGCCGCCTTTCTCTACGCGCCGCTCAAGGATGACGAGCTGCGCGTGACCCCGCTGATCAGCGAGCCGCGGGTCGTGGTGCTGCCGCGCTCCCACCGGCTGGCCGGACGCGAGTGGGTGACGCCCGCTGACCTCGAGGGCGAGACGTTCGTCGCACAACCGGACGTCACGCCGCAGGAGTGGCGCGACTACTGGATGCTCGTCGCAGAGCTCGGCCGGCGGCCGCCGATCAGCCCCTACGTCGGTGACAACCTGGAGGAGTGGCTCTATCTGATCGGACGCGGCGAGGGCGTGGACACGGCCCCCGCGATCATCGCGCGCTACTTCGTCAGACCGGATGTCGCGTTCGTGCCACTGCGCGATGCGGCTCCGACGACGCTCGTGCTCGCCACCCGCAGAGAGCCGGCACCGCCGCTGCTTGACGAGTTCGTGGCGCTCGCCGCCGAACTAGCCTTGGTTGCCACACGCAACCCTGGTACGGGCTATGCGCCACCGGTCAGACTGGAGCCCCATGAGCCAACCGTCGCAGACACCACCACAGCCGCCGCATCCGCTTGAGCTGATCGACCGCGCCCGCGTGCTCGAGCTGCTCGGCGAGCATCTGGGCAACGCCTGGGCCTCCTTTGACAGCCCCCGCCTGCGGGAGCCGGTGCTCGACCAGGCGCTGGTTGAGCGTCTCACCGAATCGCTGCCGGCCAGGCCCGGTGATCCCGAGGCGGCGCTTGCGGACATCGCCAGCGCTCTGGATGCGAGCGTCTCGCCCGCACGGCCGCTGTATGCGGCCTACATCGGCTCGACCGGACTGGAGGCGGGCGTGCTCGCCGGGGCGTTGGCCAACGCCTACGACGTCAACCTTGCCGCCGCGGCCGGTGCCGCCGAGATGCTCGAGCAGCAGACGCTGCGCTGGGTGGCGGAGTTCGTCGGCTACCCGTATGCCGAGGGTGTGTTCACAAGTGGCGGCATGACCTCGAACCTGACGGCGCTGACCGCCGCACGCAGCCGTGCCCTGCCGAACTGCCGCCGGACCGGGGTGCGAGGCGCCGCCGCGGCCGTCTACTGCTCGGACGAGTCACACCACTCCGTCGCGCGTGCGGTCGAGGTGATCGGTCTGGGCAGCGAGGCGCTGCGTCGCATACCGATCGACGGCCGGCGGCGCTTGCGGGTCGACCTTCTGCGCGCGGCAATGGCCGCCGATCTCGCTGCGGGTGTGATCCCGGTGGCCGTGGTTGCCACGGCGGGAACCACGCTGACCGGCGCGGTCGACCCGCTCCAGGAGATCGCCGAAGCATGTGCAGAGCACGGCGTTTGGCTGCACGTGGACGGTGCCTACGGCGGTCCCGCGGCCGGCGTGCCCGGCCTGTCCTCGGCGTTCGCGGGGATCGAGCGGGCCGATTCGCTGACGATCGACGCGCACAAGTGGCTGGGCGTGCAGAAGAGCTGCAGCCTGGTGCTGATGGCTCGCCCCGGCGATCTGGAGCGCGCCTTCGCGCACGACGAGCGCTACATGCTGCACGCCG
>JAJZID010000180.1 GCA_021810705.1 Actinomycetes bacterium | reverse complement strand
GCAGCAGCAGCGAGGTGATCAGGTAGCCGCTCAGCGCGAAGAAGAGATCGACGCCGAGGAAGCCGCCTGGCATCCAGGAGACGCCGGCGTGATACAGGAACACGCCGGCGACAGCCAGTGCTCGCAAGCCGTCGAGCCCGGGCTGGTACGGCAGGCGCCGACGGTCAGCCTCAGGGCTGTGCGATTGGTCGCTTGCGGGGCTGGCCGAATCCATCTTGCCTGTGTCGTTCGTGTGCCGCCGCCTGAACCCTGCGGCACAAGCTATATGCCCCGGGCGCCCTTTGCGGTTCGCATCATCGGCGCGCACAAGCGTGAGCACATTGCGCAGCTCTCTCGGCGCGTCAATCGCGCATCGCAGGAAACAGCACAACCTCGCGGATCGTGCGCTGCCCGGTGAGGATCATCGCCAGCCGATCGATCCCGAAACCGATGCCGCCCGCCGGCGGCATCCCGTATTCCAGGGCTTCGATGTAAGCCTCGTCGTAGGGCTGTGCCTCCTCGTCGCCGCCGGCTGCCAGCACCCGCTGCTGCTCAAAGCGCTGGCGCTGGTCGTCGGGATCGTTGAGCTCGCTGAACGCGTTGGCGATCTCCATCCCGGCCATGAACGCCTCAAACCGCTCGACCAGGCCCTCCTCGCTACGGTGGCGCTTGGCCAGCGGCGAGATCTCGATCGGATAGTCGAACAGCAGCGTCGGCTGGATCAGTGTCGGCTCGACATGCTTTGAGACGAGCTCGTCGACCAGCTGCGGCCAGCTGTCGGTCTCGGGAACCTGCAGGCCGGCGGCGCGCATGGCGCGCGCCAGCTCGTCGCGCTCACGGTTTGCACCGATGTCCACGCCCGTGCGCTGCCTGATCGCCCCGGCGAGCGTCTCCCGGTGCCACGGTCGCTGGAAATCCAGTGGCCCCTCGTAACCGATCTCGGCTGTGACCTGGCGCATCAGTGCCTCCAGGCGGTCGGCCACGTCGAGGTAGTCGGCATAGGCCTCGTAGTACTCAATCGAGGTGAACTCGGGATTGTGCTTGGGCGAAAGGCCCTCGTTGCGGAACAGACGACCGATCTCATAGACGCGTTCCAGTCCGCCGACCAACAGACGCTTGAGATAGAGCTCGGGGGCGATCCGCAGGTAGAGGTCTCGGTCAAGCGCGTTGTGGTGGGTGATGAACGGTCGGGCGGCGGCGCCACCGTAGAGCGGCTGGAGGATCGGCGTCTCGACCTCGATGAAGCCCTCCGCGTCGAGGTAGCGGCGGATCGCGCTGACCATCCGCGCCCGCGTGATGAACACGGCTCTGGTGTGCTCGTTTGCGAGCAGATCGGCCTCGCGGTGGCGCAAGCGTGTCTCGGTGTCGGTCAGCCCGTGGTGCTTGTCGGGCGGCGGCCGGAGCGACTTGGCAAGCAGCTCAAAATCTGTTACCCGGAGCGTCAGCTCGCCGCGGCGCGAGCGCAGCGCCAGCCCGTCGACACCGACCAGATCGCCGAGATCAAGCTCCAGGAGCAGGCGCATGCGCTCGGCGCCCAGCTCGTCGACGCGGGCCTGCAGCTGCAGCGAGCCGGAGCGGTCGACCAGGTCGAGGAACGCCATCCCGCCCTGACCGCGTCTGGCCGCCAGTCGGCCCGCGACGCGGTGGGCACAGTCCGTCTCCTCGCCGACCTCCAGATTCGCGTGTGCGGCCCGGACCATGTCGATCGGCTCAACGCCACCGAAACCGTAAGGAAAGGGCTCGACCCCAGCCTCGCGCAGAGCCGCGAGCTTCTGGCGTCGCGCCGCAAAGACATCAGGTGGATCCTCGCCTTGGCGCGCGGGGTCGCGCCCGTCGTCCGCCACGTCGCGCCCGGACTCAGGCCACTTCGATCTTGGCGATCTTGAGCTGGCGCTCGCCGCGCGGCGTGCTCACCGCCACGGTGTCGCCGGCGCGGCGCCCGAGCAGCGCCTTGCCCACGGGTGACTCGTTGGAGAGCTTCATCTGGGCGGGCTTGGCCTCGGCCGACCCGACGATCGTGTAGCGGTGCTCAGCGCCATCACCGTCAACGACATGAACGGTGGTGCCGACCCTGACGACCTCGTTGTCGAGCTCCGAGGCATCGATCACGGTTGCGGACCGCAGCTTCTCCTCGAGCACCGCGATGCGCGCCTCGAGCATCGCCTGCTCGTTCTTGGCATCGTCGTACTCGGCGTTCTCGGAGATGTCGCCGAACTCGCGAGCGTCCTTGATACGAGCCGCAACCTCACGCCGGCGCACGGTTGACATGTGCTCGAGCTCAGCCCTCAGGCTGGCGAGTCCTTCAGGTGTGAGAATGACTTCCTTGGGCATGTGCTTGATGGGTTGGCTTGGGCGCAGAACGCAGGTGGACGGATCCGAGGCGCGAGACTGCTGTCGTGTCCGTGGGCGCGCCAGTATAGCCGCACAGCGAGCGGCCTCCCGGACGCCCGCAGGCTTGCGGGCAGCTTCAGCCGCGGCAGATTGCTGCCGATACCAGCTGGAGATGTCGGTAAGTGTCGCCACGGCGGGCTCGAAGCCGCGCCGTCTCCGATCGATTCACGTGCCCGCGCTGCTCTTCGGAGCCTGTCTGGCGCTGCTTGCGACCGTGCTGCTGACCTACACGACCAACCTCCGGTCACACAACGACTTCTACCACGAGGCCTGGCCCGCATACCGGCTGTTGCTGCACGGCCACTTCCTCGGCTTTCTGCGTGCCGGTCCAGCCTATATCGGCTCGCTGCTGCTGCGGGCGCCGTTCGCGCTGCTGGCGGGAGCGCTCGGAGCCTCGGCGCGCGGGGTTTATGTGGCGACTGCGGTTCCGTGCGTGCTCACCACGGGCGTAGTGACGGGCTACCTTGCCGGTCGGGCCCGCGTCGAATCCGCTGCGGCCAGCGTACGCCGCGGCATCCGGCCGGTCGATCTGTTCATGCTGACCCCGCCGGCTTGGGTCGCGATCGGCGACGGCCACCCAGAGGAACTCCTGGGGGGCGTGCTGTGCGTACTGGCCGTGCTGCTCGCCTGCCGCGGCTCGAGCCGTGCCGCCGGCCTGACCCTCGCCCTCGCGGTGATCAACAAGTCCTGGGCACTGGTGGCCGTCCCGCTGGTGCTCGCGATCATGCCCGCCGATCGCCGGCTCTCCGGCCTTACGACCCTGGTGCTGGTTGCTGGTGCGGTCATGATCCCCGTCACCGCGGTGCGGCTGAGCCCGGGGGGCTCGCTGGGTGGCACGCTCGGCGACCAAGCCTACGGCTACTTCCAGATAGCCCAGCTGCTCTGGTGGCTCGGGCCGTCCTCCTGGATCGTGCACGAGGCGCATATCCTGCTCGTCCTCGCCTGCTGGCTCGTGAGTGGCGTCTGGTGGTGGCTGCGCTCGCACCGTCCCCGCGCTCGTCCGCCGGTCCGTCAGGCGATGGCGGCGTTGGCACTCGTGCTGTTCCTGCGCTGCGCCCTTGACCCCTGGGACAACGTCTACTACATGGCGCCCTTCATGCTGGCCGTCATGGTGCTGGAGGATCCACCGGGATTCCCGGCGCTCACCTGGCTGTGCGCACTGGCAACCCTCATCGTCGTTCCGCCCTACGGAGTGCTGCACAGCCTCGGCAGCACCGCTCAGGCAGCGACCTTCACCGTCTTCGCGCTGGTCACGATCGCCTGGCTGGGACGCCTCGCGTTCACCACACGCGTCCCGCCGCCCACCCTTGGCTACACGGCCAGCGAAGCCACGGGCGCCTGAGCGGCGGCGAAGAGCTCGCCCGCGCAGGCCACGCTCGGAGCCTGCTGGAGAGCCGCCTGCAAGCGTGCCTGGTCGTGTCGCGTGCCACCGAGTCGCTCCACGTACCAGGGGTAGAACTTGCGCAGGTAACGGTTCGCGCGCTCCTCGCCCAGGTGCTCCACGGCGGCATCCAGCAGCCAGTCGATCTCCTTGAGGATCTCAGCCCGTGTCGGCTCGCTCGTGCGGCGACCGGTGAGCTCCTCAAACACCCACGGGTTCCCCAGCGAGCCGCGCGCCAGCAGGATCGCATCGGCACCGGTCAGCTCGAACGCGTCGCGGGCAAGCTGCGCGCTGTGCAGGCCGCCGGACAGGAGCACCGGGACCGGCAGCTCAGCGACCAGCCCGGCGAACAGCTCGTAGTCGGGTCGACCGCCGTGGCGCTGTGAAGCGTGCCGGGGATGGATCGAGAGCCCCGCGACCCCGCCGCGCTCGGCGAGGTCGCGGGCCACGGCGACGCCCTTGCCGTCGCCGGGCCTGATCCCCGTGCGCAGCTTGACGGTGACCGGCAGCCCGCTGCCCCTGGCAGCCGCCAGCGCAACCCGTACGGCGCGGTCCGGGTCCTCCAGCAGCGCCGCGCCGGCGCCGGTCTTGCACACCTTCGGGACCGGGCAGCCCATGTTGATGTCGATCAGGTCCGCCCCCGCCGCGGCAACGCGTTCTGCCGCTGATGCCATCACATCGGGATCGGCGCCGAACAGCTGCACCGCGACCGGGTGCTCGTCGGGATGGATGCGCAAAAGCTCGCGGCAGGTGCGCGCGTTGCCGTGATGCACGGCATGGCTTGAAACCATCTCGGAGAACGCCAGGCCGGCACCGTAGCGCTTTGCCTGCAGGCGCACGAACCAGTTGCCGATCCCGGCCAGCGGCGCCAGGACCACGCGGTTCGGGACGGTCAGGCCGCCCAGCTGCCAGGGCTCGTTGAGCGAGCGTGGCGGGTCGGGACTCATGCTCACCGCTTTCATGGTAGGAATTAGCCGTGGCGCTGGACCTAGAGGCCGTGACGGCCCCATGGCTCGAGGTGATCCGCGGACAGGTGCCGGGGATCGAGATCTTCGACGCCCACACGCACCTCGGGCAGAACGACCCCGACGGCATGCGGCAGAGCCCGGCCGAGCTCCTGGCCCAGCTGCGCGCCGCACGGGCGTGCGGCTGCTTCGTATTTCCGATGCACGAGCCGGACGGCTACCCGCCCGCCAACGATTTCGTGATCGCCACCGCCGCGCAGTCGGACGGGCTGCTCGTGCCGTTCTGTCGGGTCAAGCCGGGTGAGGGCGCGCTCGGCGAAGCCGAGCGCGCCCTCACCCGCGGCGCCCAGGGGATCAAGCTGCACCCACGGGCCGAGCGTTTCACGCTCGATCACCCGGACGTAGCGCGC
>JAJZID010000179.1 GCA_021810705.1 Actinomycetes bacterium | reverse complement strand
CGGAACGCAGTGCCGCGAGCATCGCCGGCGGGTCGCTGTAGGTCCTCACCGATACGCCCGCAAGCAGCGGTCGGGGCCGCAGTCCGTAGCGTGGGTTTGACACCAGCCTGTAGGCGCCGCTCGAGGCGTTGAACGAGGCCAGCTCAAACGGCCCGTCCACCACCTTCCACAGCGGATTTGAGGCAAACGTACCCGTGTCTGCGCCCTGAGCCTGGAGGTACTTGAAGATCGCAAGCGCGGCGGCCGGGTCGCTGGCCCAGTTGGTGACGGGCGCACCACCGGCGGCATCGACGTTCCACACGGTGCTGGGCAGCGGGTACAGTCCGGCGCCGACGTCCTGCAGCTGGTCGGCGGTGAACCACGCCGGGTTGACGCGGTGGGTGAGCGTAAGCACCACCGTGCGGCGTCCGCGCGCGCTGACCGACGCCACGTCGCTTGGAAACTGGTCTGCCTGAGACTGGCACCAGTTGGCAGGCGACGCGCTCACCGCCGCCCGCAAGAGGTCGATGTCAAAGATCAGGTCGCTCGCGTCCACGGGGGCCCCGTCTGACCAGCGCAGACCCGGCTTGAGCGTGATCGTGACCGTGCGGTCTCCGTCTGAGTAGACCGGCGGCCGCGCCGCGCTCAGCGCCTCGTTCACCGCGGGCGTGCCGCCATCTGGCCCAGCGTAGAGCGGCAGGTACAGCTGTGAGATGAAGTCGAGCGTCGGCATCGTGCAGCCCGCGCCGCCGACCACCGGCAGGATCTCCGCCGGTGTCTGGCCAGCGAGCTGGCCGGCCGTGATCGTGCCGCCGCGCAGTGGCGTTCCGCGAGCCGGCAGCGTGCCGGTGATCCCCGCGATCCGCTGCGCGTGATGGTGGCGTCCGTGGCGCGCGGTCACCGACGAGCCACCGCAGCCGGCCACGGCGGCGGCCAGCGTGGCGGCGGCGCCCAACGCGGCCAGCAGCGGGCGGGCGGCACGCAGACGCCGCGCGGCGCACAGACCCGCGCCCCGCCGCACCTGCGTCAGCTCCGCACGAGCTTCTTGTAGGTGAGCCGATGCGGCCGGTCCGCCTCGGCGCCGAGCTGCTCGTGGCGGAAGCTCTCGTAGGCCTCAAAGTTGCCCTCGAACCAGCGCACCTGCGAGTCGCCCTCAAAGGCGAGCACATGCGTGGCGATGCGGTCCAAGAACCAGCGGTCGTGGGAGACGACCACGGCGCAGCCGGCGAAGGCGAGCAGCGCCTCCTCCAGCGCACGCAGCGTATCCACGTCCAGGTCGTTGGTGGGCTCGTCGAGGATCAGCAGGTTGCCGCCGGAGGCGAGCAGCTTGGCCATGTGCAGGCGGTTGCGCTCGCCGCCCGAAAGGCCTGAGACCTTCTTCTGCTGGTCTGAGCCCTTGAAGTTGAACCCGGCGACGTAGGCGCGGCTTGCGATCGTGCGCTCACCGAGCACCATCTGGTCAAGGCCGCCCGAGATCTCCTCCCAGACGGTCTTGGCGGGATCAAGCGCATCCCGCGACTGGTCCACATAGGCCAGCTTGACGGTCTCACCGACCTGGAAGCTGCCGGAGTCCGGCTGCTCGGCGCCGGTGATCATCCGCATCAGCGTCGTCTTGCCGGCGCCGTTGGGGCCGATCACGCCGACGATCGCCGCCGGCGGCAGGCTGAAGCTGAGATCGTCGATCAGGAGCTTCTCGCCAAAGGCCTTGCGCACGTTGCGCGCCTGGACCACGACGTCCCCGAGCCGCGGGCCAGCCGGGATGTGGATCTGCACCTGGTCGAGCTTGACGTTGCGCTCCTGCGCGAGCAGCGCCTCGTAGGCGTTCAGGCGCGCCTTGGGCTTGGCACGACGGGCGCTGGCGTTCATCCGCACCCACGCAAGCTCCTCCTTGATCGTGCGCTCGCGCGCGAGATCCTTGCGCGCCTCCTGTTCGAGCCGCTTCTGCTTCTGTTCGAGCCAGCCGGTGTAGTTGCCCTGGTAGGGGATGCCGCGCCCGCGGTCCAGCTCGAGGATCCAGCCGGCGACGTTGTCCAGGAAGTAGCGGTCGTGGGTCACCGCCACGACGGTGCCGCGGTAGTCCTTGAGGTGTTGCTCGAGCCAGGCGACCGACTCGGCATCGAGGTGGTTTGTGGGCTCGTCCAGCAGCAGCAGGTCGGGCTCTGACAAGAGCAGTCGGCAGAGCGCGACCCGGCGGCGCTCGCCGCCGGAGAGCTTGGCCACATCCGCGTCGCCGGGCGGGCAGCGCAGCGCGTCCATCGCGTAGTCGAGCTTGGTGTCGAGGTTCCAGGCGTCGGCGGCGTCGATCTGCTCCTGCAGCCGTGCGAACTCGGCGGCGGTGTCGTCGGAGTAGTTCATCGCCAGCTCGTTGAAGCGGTCAAGCAGCGCCTTGGTCTGCGCCACCCCCTGCTCGACGTTACCGCGCACGTCTTTGTCTGGATCGAGCTGCGGCTCCTGCTCGAGCAGCCCCACCGTCGCGCCGGGCGCAAGCTGCGCCTGTCCGTCGTACTCCTGGTCAAGGCCAGCCATGATCCGCAACAGCGTCGACTTGCCGGCGCCGTTGTAGCCGAGCACGCCGATCTTCGCGCCCGGCATGAACGAGAGCGAGATGTCGGTGAGAACCTGCTTGTCCGGCGGATGCCGGCGCGAGAGCCTGTAGGTGGTGTAGATGTACTGGGACGACAACGCGCCTCTCAGACTAGCGACCGACTCCCAGCACACGCAGCGCCGGGTACAGCAGCATGGTCGGTAAGCGGTCGGCGCGCGCCGGCCGAGTTCTCAACCCCGCGTTGCGCGACGCAGCAGGTCGGAGAGATCGGCGACTCGTCCGAGGTGGGCGAGCTTGTCGGGATTGACAACGGAGCTGATGTTCGTGATTTTCCCCTCTGCGATCTGGAGTGCCCAGACAGCGATCAATCGCCCTTTCCCGTCGAGCAGCAGCGCGCCAGGGCCACCGTTCACCTGTGCCGGCTGGATCGACGCGCCCGGAATCCGGGTGCCGAGCTTGACCCAGTTCAGCAGCGTGCGCGCAACGCGGAGGCGACCGTGAAGCGAGCGTGCGAGCGCGGGCACCTTGCCGCCACCATCGCCGGTCAGCACGACGTCGTCGGCGAGCATCGCCTCCAGCGCACCGAGATCGCCGTCCCGGGCAGCGGCGAGAAAGCTGCGCGTCAGCTCGTGCTGCTGCTCGCGTGAGCTCGCAAACCGCGGTCGGTCCCTGTCCCGGTCCACGCGCTTACGCGCACGACTCGCAAGCTGGCGCACGCTCTGCTCGCCCCTGCCGAGGATCGCTGCGATCTCCGCATAGCTGTAATCGAACACGTCGCGAAGCACCAGCACGGCACGCTGATCGGGGGAGAGGCGTTCAAGCAGCACCAGCACCGCCATTGACAGCGAGTCAGCCCGCTCGGCGTGGACTGCCGGATCGTCGCTGTGGTCGGTCAGGATGGGCTCCGGAAGCCACTCGCCGACGTAGCGCTCGCGCCGTCTGCGCGCCGCACGCAGCTCGTCGATCGCCAGCCGTGTCGTGACGGTTGCAATGAAGGCCCGGGGCGATTCGATCCGCTCGCCCGCGTTGATGATGCGATGCAAGCGCAGCAGCGCCTCCTGGACGATGTCTTCGGCCTCGCTGACGGTGCCGAGCATGCGGTAGGCGATCGCGAAGGAGACTGGCCTGAGCTCCTCAAGCAGCCCGTCGCTCACGAGCCGAAACCCTCCCGCCAGCTCGGACGCCCGGGCTGCCAGCCGAGCTCGCGCTTGGCCTTGGCGTTTGAGGCTCCGCGAACCTCGGTCATCATCACCACGCCAACCTCACCCGCCGCCAGCCGCCCGATAAACCTCGGCACCCGCCACGGCTCGGGCGCACCGATCTTCCTGGCCAGCGCCGGCAGCCATTCAGCAACCGCAGCCGGGTCGTCATCGACGACGCTGTAGATCCCGCGCCGGCCACGGTCAAGCGCGGCCACGGTCGCCGCGGCGGCATCCTCGACGTGAACGAACGACCAGACACCGCCGCCGTCACCAACAACGGGAAACCTCCGCTTGCGGACTTGCTCCCACTGCTCGCCACCGGGTTGCAGAGACGTGCCCGGGCCGTAGAGCGCGCCGTAACGCAACACGATCCCCTCAGTCCATTCAGCGCCGGTGACGGCGGCCTCGAGATGGCGAATGGCGTTGAGCGTCTCGCGCATCTTCCGAGGCGGTCGCTGATCGAGCGGATCTTCCTCGGTCTTGAGCGCGCCGCCTATTCGGGCGTACGGCCAGCCGGCATAGCTCTGGGCTATGAACCGCTGGACACCGACGGCCCTTCCCGCGGCGAGCAGGTGATCAGTGCCATCGGTCCGCAGCCGGTTCGTGGCCGCGAAGCAGAGATCGAGGTTACGAATGTCCAGGGAGCCGATCGACGTCAGCTCGTGAATGATCGCATCCGGCTGCGCCTCGGCGACGGCGACACTCACCCGCTCAGCGTCAAGCGCGTCGACGACCACGGCGCCAGCGCCCATGCTCTCGACCATCTCCCGTCTCGACTCGCTCCGCGTCATGCCCCAAACCTCATGGCCGGCAGCCACCAGGCGAGGCACCAGCTGCCTGCCGATCGCACCACTCCCACCAGCAACAAGGATCCTCATGTAACCGGCTCCTTTCCGTCGTCTCCATCATCCATGACGAAACAGCGCCGCCCCCTGTGACAGCTCTCGTCGGCGCCGCGAGCACAGCCCGGTCACGCGTTCCCGCCAGGTCGGACTGACCCGGTCCCGTAGGCTATCGGGACCAGTCGGAGCAAACGCGGGCGCCGAGCCTGGTCATCGCGTAACCCACCGCAATCAGCAACCAGCGAGCGTTCCCGCCCGCGCGGGCGATGGTTTGACCGAGCCGAGCAGGCGCGCTGGTAGGAGCGGCGCGAGCAGCTTGCAGCGCTCCAAAACAGGTTGCCCTCACCGGCTCGCCCGCTCACAATCCCGGCGGGTGACGCACCACAAACCCCGCGGCGGAGCGCACCAGCGGATGCCAGCCGATGCCGTCAGCCCCGTCCCCCGGCCCAGCGGCGTTCCAGGTGTCCCAGCGCAACCCGGCCACGTACATGAAGACGTGCGTGGCGCTCGCGTAGATCGTGACCCAGCGCCCCGGCCCCGGGTCACCCCAGTGCTCAAAGTCGCCTGAGGTCAG
>JAJZID010000178.1 GCA_021810705.1 Actinomycetes bacterium | reverse complement strand
CCGCCCAGCGCCGCCACCCGATCCGGATAGGAGGCGGCGATCTGCCAGCCCACGCGTCCGCCCATGCAGTAGCCGGTGATCCCGACCTTGCCGTCGGTGAGTTCGCCCAGCTTGGCCAGGTAGGCGCCACCGTCGGAGGCGGCGGCCTGCGGTGTGAGCTTTGCCATGATCGGCTGAAGCGTCTTGAAGAACTCGGCGCGCGCCTCCGGGTCTTCCAGCCGCGCCTGCGGCCAGATGGGTGCGCGGCCGTCACGGTAGAAGGCGTTGGGGGCCAGCACCACGTAGCCCTGTGCGGCGATGCGGTCGGCCATATCCTTGATCCGCTGACGCAGGCCGATCGCGTCGATCACGAACAGCACACCGGGGTGGTGTCCGTCGTCGTCTGGGCGAGCGAGGTAGCAGTCAGCGACTCCATCGGGAGTCGTGACGTCAATCATTGAGCTTGTCATGGCCCTAGCTTGGCAGAGCCGTCGCGACGGAGCGTCGATCGGGCGTCGGAAGCCCTACAACGTCAGGCCGGCCTCGTGGCCGAGCTTGCTGGCGATGTCGTAGGGGTAGACGTAGATCTCGAGGTTGCCGATGCGCTGGGTCGCAAGCGGCGCCCCGAACGCAGCCTCGGGCGCGCGCACCTGGGCAGCGGTCGGGTTGGCGACCAGCATGCTGCGCACGTTCGGGATCGGCCGGTCCCAGGTCGAGATCGAAATCTCGCGGAACGTGCACAGCTCGGCGCCGTCATGCTTGCAGCGCTGGATCGGATAGACCTTGACCTTGAAGTCTGACTCCCACATCAGGTCGATCGAGTTCCAGTAGTAGCCGTAGCCGACCGCCACGTGCTCACTGCGAGCATAGGCGGCCACCGCGTGCGCGACACCGGCCGTCTCGTAGCCGTGCGCCATCTCCTTGACGCCGCCGCCGAACTGGTAGATCGCGCTGAAGGCGTAGAGCGACACTCCGGCTGAGACGATCAGCTTCCAGCCCAGGCCGCGCTCGAGCATCAGCGGCAGCAGCGCCGCGACCGCTACGTAGGGGCCGAGCAGGTAGCGCCCGTCGGTGGTGAACGGGTTTGGCGTGCCGATCATGAAGACCGTGAGCCCGGCGCCGAGCACGGTGATCCAGAAGGTGGTGTGCACGAAGCGCTCGCCGACCACATCGCCGCCGCCACTGACCCGCGGCAGCGCGTTTTCCACGCGCCGGCGCACCGACCAGATGGCCGCCACGAGCGCGGCGAAGAGCAGCGCCGCGCTCACGAACTGCAGCTCGGCGCGCACCCCGGCGAGCTTGCCGTAGAAGTCACCAGCGGTCAGCATCGGGAAAGCCTTGAGCAGGGTCGTGAAGTTGGTGATCAGACCGCCCGGCGTGGCGAAGGTGAGAAAGCCACGGTGCGAGGGGCCAAACGCCCTGATCCCGTCACCGTGCATGACCGCCGCAAAGACGATCGCGGTCAGATACGTGCAGGCGAGCGTGCCGAGGCCGAAGGCGACGACCCGCCTGGCGCCGTCCTGCGGTCCGCGCCAGGCGGCGAGCACGGTCACCGCCACAAGCGGCGCCACCCCCCAGGCCAGGTAGAGGCTGTCACCGGCCAGCGGCAGGCCGCCCAGGAAGCCCAGGCCGATCGCCGCCGCCATCAGACGGTCGTTTGGCAAGATCGCGATCCGCGGCACGATCCAGACGAGCGCCGCCCCAACGAAGGCGGCGGTGATCAGCGTGTTGGCGTGCGCGTCGGTCGCAAAGATCGTGGCCAGGCCGCCGTCCCAGGCGCGGGCGATGCCGCCACCGCCGAAGCAGACGAGCGCCGCCCCGACGACCGCCGCCGGCCAGCGGCCAAAGGCGCGTGCGCTTGACCACAGCACAGCCGCCAGGCCAACCGCCGCGAAGAAGACGGGCGCAAGCACCCAAAGCTCGCGGTAAAACGGCCAGGAGCGTGTCAGCAGCGTGAACGCGATCGTCTCGTAGTGCGCGTAGTCGCCGGTCGTCAGCAGCGCGTTTGGGGGCGCGTGGATGCTCATGTGCGCGAGCACCGCGTCGATGTCGGCGTCGCTTGAGAGCCAGACGCTGTCGAGTATCCGCCGCAGGCTGGCGAGGATCAGGACCACGTAGATACCGCCGAGCGCCACCGGCGCCCACCACAACCAGTGAAGCGCAGGGCGCGGGATCCGTTTGACGAGCGGTCCGCGACTGACGCGCTCCGGGGTCTCTTCAAAGGGGGTGGCGCTCATCTAATCCTCGGGCGCTGAAAATGTACCCAGTCAATGTAATTTGAGCTAAGCGCCCACATCCCGGCGCCCTCCCGACCCGACCCCTTGACCACGATGCTCCTGCTCTTCGATATCGACGGAACCCTGCTGCAGCGTGCCTCGGGCGAGCATGCCACAGCGCTGATCGCGGCGATCGAGCAGGTGCACGGCGTCGATCTCTCGGGTGCGCGGCTGGCGGGTTCGGCCGCTGGCCGGACCGACGGTGAGATCGCGCGCCTGCAGCTCCTGGCGGCGGGCGTGTCGGCGGCGCGGATCGACGCGCGCGCCCAGGCTGTCCGCGATGCCTGCTGCCGCATCTACGCCGAGCTCTGCCCACCCGACCTGACGGCCAGGGTCGTCGCCGGGATGCCGGAGCTGCTCGAGTCACTGAGCGCGTCGGGCAGCTGGAGGCTGTCGCTTGTGACCGGCAACTTCGAGCCGGTCGCACGGCGCAAGCTGCGAGCCGCCGACCTGTCGCGCTGGTTTGCGCCCGGTCAGGGCGGCTTTGGCTCAGACGCCGAGAACCGTGCCGCGCTGCCGCCGATCGCACGCCGCCGCGCGGGACTGGCCGCCGGCCTCGAGCGCTCCTGGCCGCGCGAGCGCACGCTCGTGATCGGCGACACGCCGCGCGACATCGCCTGCGCACGGGCTGACGGGCTGCGCGCCATCGCGGTGACCACGGGGCCATACGCACGCGAGCAGCTGCTCGAGGCCGACGCCGTGGCCGAGAACACCGATCAGCTGGCGGCGGCGATCGAGGCGCTGGCGGGCGGCGAGCGCGGCTCTAGCTGACGCCCGTCGCCGTTGCCGACGTGGCGCCGTTGGTGGACGCCGTCTCGGGCTGTGGCGTCTGCAGCGGGAAGTGGCAGGCAGCCTGGTGGCTTGGGCTGAAGCGGCGCATCGGCGGCTCCACCTCCGCGCAGATCTCCTGCGCCAGCGGGCAGCGTGTGCGGAAGCGGCAGCCCGACGGCGGATCGATCGGGCTCGGCAGCTCGCCACGGATGCCGACCTCGGTCTTGGCCTTCTCGATCGCCGGATCGGGCACCGGGATCGTCTTGATCAGGGCGTCGGTGTAGGGGTGGGCGGCCCGCCGGTAGATGTCATCGCCGGTGCCGAGCTCAACCAGCCGGCCGAGATACATGACGCCGATGCGGTCGGACAGGTATTTCACCACGGCCAGATCATGTGAGATCACGATCGAGGCCATGCCGTGCTCGGCCTGCAGGCGCTTCATCAGGTTGAGCACCTGCGAGCGGATCGACACGTCCAGCGCGCTGACGGGCTCGTCGGCGACCATGATCTTCGGCTCGAGCACCAGCGCGCGGGCCAGCGCGATGCGCTGGCGCTGACCGCCGGAGAACTCGTGCGGGTAGCGCTCAAGCGCGTTGACGGGCAGCCCGACCTCGCCGAGCAGCTCGCGCACACGCTTGTCCTGGTCCTTGGTCGAGCCGATCCCCTGGATCTGCATCGGCTCACGCAGGATCGAGCGCACGCGCATGCGTGGGTCAAGCGACCCGTAGGGATCCTGGAACATCATCTGCACAACACGCCGGGCCCGGCGCAGTTCGCCGCCGCGCTTCTTGAAGAGCTCCTCGCCGTTGACCTTGACATGGCCGCCGTCGGGCTTTTCGATCCCGACGATCAGCTTGCCCAGCGATGTCTTGCCGCAGCCGGACTCGCCCACCAGACCAAACGACTCACCCGGATTGACGTAGAGGCTGACGTTGGAAACGGCCTTGACGGAGTTGACCTTGCGCTTGAGCAGCGCACCCGCCGTGACCGGATACTCGCGAACCACGTCGACGAGCTCGAGCAGCGGCGCGCTGCCGTTGCTCGACGGGGCCGCGACCGCAGGCGCTGGCTCGTTGATCACCGACGCCGCCACGGCGCCGGCCGGAGCCGAGCTGGCGGTGGGTCTGACAACCGTGATGATCGCAGGGCCGTCGACAGGGTTCCAACAGGCGAACTGGTGGTTGCCGGAGCCGGTCAGCGGCGGCTCCTGCGCCCGGCACTGCTCGGTTGCAAAGCGGCAGCGCGCCGCGAAACGGCAGCCCGTCGGCGGATGGGTCAGATCCGGCGGCAGCCCGGGGATCGAGAGCAGCGGCTTGCTCGCGTCGGACTCCAGTCGGGGGATCGAGCCGAGCAGCGCCTGCGTGTAGGGGTGGCGCATCGCCGTGAAGAGCTCCTCGCTGGGGGCGGTCTCGACGATCCTCCCCGCATACATCACGTTGATCCGCTTGGAGCGGCCGGCGACCACACCCATGTCGTGGGTGACCAAAAGCGTCGCCATCCCCAGGCGCTGCTCGAGATCATCCAGCACCTTCAGGATCTGCGCCTGGATCGTCACATCCAGCGCGGTTGTGGGCTCGTCGGCGAGCAGCACCTTCGGCTCACAGGAGAGCGCGATCGCGATCATCACGCGCTGGCGCAGGCCGCCTGAGAGCTGGTGGGGATAGTCGCTCATCCGCTCCCTGGGGCGCGGCAGGCCGACCAGCTCGAGCACCTCGAGCGCGCGGTCAAAGGCCTCCTTGCGGCTTGCGCCACGGTGCAGGCGAACCGGCTCTGCGACCTGCTCGCCGATCGACTTGGTCGGGTTCAGCGAGGAGAGCGAGTCCTGGAAGATCATCGCGATCTCGTTGCCGCGGATCTCGCGCAGCTCGCGTGGCTTCATGCCGACGAGCTCGCGGTCATAGAGCTTGATCGAGCCGCCCGTCACATGTCCGCCGTTTGGCAGAAGCCCGAGGATCGAGAGACCGAGGATCGACTTACCGGAGCCCGACTCACCCACCAGGCCGAGTGTCTCGCCCTCGGCGATCTCCAAATCAACGTTGCCGACCGCGTGCACGGTCGCACGCGACAGCTGGATCTCGGTGGTGAGATCGTGGACCTTCAGTGCTGGGCTCGCCATGCG
>JAJZID010000177.1 GCA_021810705.1 Actinomycetes bacterium | reverse complement strand
GGCCTTGCATCGGGTGGGGTTTACCTGGCCGCCGCGTCACCGCGACGCCGGTGCGCTCTTACCGCACCATTTCACCCTTACCGGCCTCGTCAGCCCCGCCGTATCACGTCGAGACTTGCACCGAGGCTTAGGCGGTGTCTTTTCTGTGGCACTTTCCCGCGGGTTTCCCCGGGTCGGCGTTACCGACCACCCTGCCCTGTGATGTCCGGACTTTCCTCGAAGGCGCATACACCCCCGCGGCTGCTCAGCCTGCGGTCCGCAGGATAGCGTCCAACCTCGCCACGGCGATCGCCGGGACGACTACATGCTGCGCATCAGCCCCACCACCGTGCCGAGCACATTGACCTCGCGGACGATGATCGGGGCCATCAGCGCGTTCTCCGGTTGCAGCCGCACGTGATCGCCCTCACGATAGAAGCGCTTGACCGTCGCCTCATCGTCGATCAGCGCAACAACAATCTCGCCGTCGCGAGCGGTCTGTTGCGGTCGCACGACCACCAGGTCGCCATCGAGAATGCCGACATCCTTCATCGACTCGCCCCGGACGCGCAGCAGATACTCGCCACGGTCACCTCCGCACGCCGCCGGCGTCTCGATGTACTCCTCGACATTCTCCTCGGCCAGAATGGGTGTGCCGGCAGCCACCTGCCCCAGCAGCGGTAGACCGGCGCCAATCGCATCCCTGGCGAGCGCTCCGGCGCGATCCAGCAACTCCATCGCGCGTGGCTTGGTCGGGTCGCGGCGAAGCAGGCCCAGGCGTTCCAGATTGGCCAGATGCGCGTGCACGGTGGAGGACGACGCGAGCCCAACCGCGCGACCGATGTCACGCACCGTGGGGGGATATCCGTGGTCCTCCGCGTAGCGCTTGATGAAGTCGATGATCTCCTGCTGACGTTTGGTCAGGTCCATCCGCTGGCTCCTTCCTCGAACCGTCCCGAGACTGTGGCGAACACGTGTTCGAACCATATCCTGACGCCAGGACGGAAGCCGCTGGCCACGGCTATACTCGGCGCCCCAGGCGCCTGTGGCGGAATTGGTAGACGCGCAAGGTTGAGGGCCTTGTGAGCGCTTAGCTCGTGGAGGTTCGAGTCCTCTCGGGCGCACTGGAGAAGATGTGGCTCCCGGTGGGCCGGGCCGCTTCGCTCAGCGGCGCGGAAGGTGGTAGATGAACAGCTCGCCGGCGCGCAGGTGCGCGTTGTCGTCGCCGACGGGCAGGACGATCGTGCCAGCGAGCACGATCGGGCTGTTCCAGTGCCCGGGCGCCGCCGGCAGCGCCCGGTATAGATGGCCGTTTGCAGGGTTGTAGACGTTCAGTACCCCCTGCACCTGGTTGTAGACATAGAGCAGGCCACCGACAACAACCGGGCTCGTTCCCGCCTGGCCGTTCTGCCACGCCACGCGCAGACGCCGCGCCGCCGTCAGGGCGTAGGCCGCGGTGCCGCTGTTGCTGGTGACGAACACGTAGACCCTGCCGCCCGGCGCGCGCCAAACGGCGGGCTGGCTGTATATGTCGGTGGCACCGGGACCCGCGATGGTCTGCAGCGAGCCGCCGGTGCGGGGGCCACTCGGCCCGCGGCTGCTGTTCAGACGGTTGATGTCGAGCAGGTTGAGCACACCCTGCTTGCCCCCTTGGACGGCGAGCTGAACGCCACCGTGGGCCGGTAGCAGCGCCGGCTCCGTGCTGCCGAGATCTTTGTCGTTTACGTTCAGCTGGGCTTGGTCAACCGGCGTCCAGTGACGCAGCAGGCGCAGCGTGGGCGAGAGCTCGAGCACGCTATCCCCCCAGTCCGTGCGTCCGTTGAATGGCCCGTTGCCTGTCGCAACCAGGATGTCGCCGGTGCCCGGCACGACCACGCTGCCGGGCCTACCCCAGATCGCAGAATCGCTCGCTGTGCAGCGCGTCGGCGGCTCGATCAACCGCTTGATGTTCGAGCAGAGCGTGTTGAAGACGTGCGTGATGGCACCGGTCGCCGGGTCGATCGTGACGACGTGACCCTGGTAGGTGGGAACATCGCCGTAGTAGCCGCCAGTGACCACGATCAACTCACCATCCGCGAGGTTCAGACCTCCCGCCAGCTTCTCGCGTGACGGCGCATAGGTGACGCGCGTGCTCCAAACAGGTCGGCCGTTGGCAACGCTGAGCTTGTGCACGTAACCGTCGGGGCTGGTCACATACACGTAGGCAAGGCTCGGGGCGAGTACCGGCGCCGCGGTCGTGATCTGCGGCCCGCCCTCGAGCGAGCGCACGCTTGCGGGCGCGAACTGCCAGAGAATCCGTCCGTTGGCGAGGTTGAGCGCGAGCGTGCGTCCATAGGAGGTCGTCACGATCGCGATGTTATGTCTCGCCCCACGCACACGGACGTTGCTGAGCGCCACGGCGGCAGAGTCGACCGTGCCCGGGAGCCGGACCACGGTTCGCCGCAGCGAGCCCAGATCTGCGGCTGTGACACCCGTGTCGCTGGGGCCAACGCCGGTCCGCTGGGCGTTGTAGTCGAAGGTGCGCCAAGCTGACGACGCAACCGGTCCGGCGCTCGCGGCAGCCACCGCCACGCCCGTGAACGCGGCTACCAGAACAACGGCCAGCAGCAGCCTGGGCGAGCGAAGTCCCTGTCGCATAGGACCAGCGTAGGCCCGCCGGCGGACAGCCGCGCAGCACCAACATGATGTTTCTCTTAGGGAGTTGCGTCATGCTCGCTGGGCCCTTGTCTCGCCAGCCAGACCTGACCAGCCCGCCGCTATGAGCCCTGCACCTCGGCGCGCGCCGCGCCGTAAGAGAGCACGACGAATGTCCCTGATCTGGGGGCTGGCCGCGGCGGTGGTGATCGGGGTGGGTGCGGGTGTGCTGAGCGGCGGGCACGGCGCCAGCCGCAGCCATGTGCGCAAGCCCCCCAAGCGTTTGGCCAGGGCAGCAGTGCCAGTCGATGCCTCCTACTTTGAGCCCTCGGCCTGCATGGCCTATGCGCCCACACACGGCAACCGTCACCTGACCGTGTTCCTGGACGCAGGGCACGGCGGGCTCGACCCCGGCTCGATCGGCCGCACCGAAAGCGGCAAGACGATCTACGAGGCCCGCCTGACGCTCCCGGTTGAGCTCGACGCCATGGCACTCCTACGTGCCAGAGGCTTCCGGGTCGTCGTTTCGCGCACACGCGACACATCGGTGGCACGATTGACGAAGGCGGATGTGGACGGCAACCTGCTGACCGCGGCGGGGGTGCACGCCGACGTCGCCGCACGCGCCCAGTGCGCCAACCGGGGACATGCCGATGCGCTCGTGGGCATCTACTTTGACGCCGGGGCGCCCAACAATGCCGGCTCGGTGACGGGCTACGACGCGGCCCGACCGTTCGCCGCCAAGAACCTCAGGCTGGCGACGCTCGTGCAGCACGACGTGCTGACCGCCATGAACCGTCACGGCTGGGGCATTCCCAACGAGGGCGTGCAGCTCGACAGCGGCTTGGGCTCCGTCGTCAACGCCGCAGCGGGTGACGCCTACGGCCACCTGATGCTGCTGGGCCCGGCCAAGCCCGGCTGGTTCAACACGCCGAGCATGATGCCCGGCGCGCTGATCGAGCCGCTCTTCATCACCGATCCATTCGAGGGTTCGATCGCCGACAGCAGCCTCGGTCAGCACGTGATCGCCGGCGGCATCGCCGAGGCAATCACGCAGTACTTCAACGCCGACGGGAATCCGCGACAGACCAATTGACGTAGCGCCGATCGGCGGTACCCTGGCAACGTAAGCCATGGCTTACGCCGAGCAGACAGCCGGGCTCCGCGGCCCGATCAATGAGCACGCCAGCGCGCTTGCGCACGAATGGCGACGACTGACGCGCGCGGCTACGTTCGTGGCGCTGCTCACCGCGCCAGCGTTCTTCCTGGTCCTCTACGAGTCCAACCATCTCGGCCTGCTCGCGTCGATCCTGCTGACAGCCTTGGCAGTGGTGCTCTTCCGAGGTCTGGTGGAAGTCATCGCGCGGCGCTTCCTCCCTTGGCCAAGCCTTTACGGCGCCGGCGCCGAGCTCAAGGAGGAGGACATCGTCGCGCGGCGCCGTTACTGGTACTGGCGCACGAAGTACAGGCGGCTGCCGATGTGGATCGGGGCGGTGTTGGTCCTGCTGGCGCTCTGTCAGGCGCTGTTCGCTTTCGCCGGCGTGAGCGCCGGCTTCTTCAACCCGTTCGCCGGCCTGCGGACGATCTTCCCACCCGACACGCTGCCACAGCTCGCGCTGATCTTCGTCCAGCTGCCACTGCTCCTGTTCATCAACGTCTTCATCCTCTTCGGGCCCTTCCTGTTCATGGCCGCACGTGGGATCCGCAGCTACGAGCCAGGCGACGCAAGCTGGGGCGTGAAGATCGACGACGTCCGTGGCCAAGCCGAAGCCAAGGAGGAGATCACCCGCGTGATCACCCTGTGGCAGTCCGGCGAGGAGTTCGAGAAGGCGGGCGGCAAACGCGAGCGTGGCCTGCTGTTCCTCGGCGCCCCGGGTACCGGCAAAACAATGATCTCCAAGGCGATCGCCACAAACTTCAACTGTCCGTTCGTGACGATCCCGGGCTCTGGGTTTGCCCAGATGTTCATGGGCATGGACGCGCTTGTCGTCCAGCTGTTGGCACATCGCGCCCGCAAGCTGGCGCGTAAGTGGGGCGGCCAGTGCATCGTCTTCATCGACGAGATCGACGCCGTCGGCCTGCGGCGCCAGTCGCTCGGGACATCGATGACCGACGGTAGGCAGGACGCGCCAAGTTCGATCCACGACTTCCTCTTCTTCGGTTCCAGCGGTGCAATCACGCCGACCGGGGACGTCGTGATCGAGACCCGGCAGTGGCGCGACCAACTGTTCGCCGCGCGTGCAGGCGGCGACCCGATATCCGCCACGACCGGCTTTCTGCAAAGGGTTTCTGCGCGCGTGAACGCCGTGTTCCCCGGCGGCATGGGCGGGATGGGCTATCAGGGCCAGGCGCTCAACCAGCTGCTGGTGGTGATGGACGGGATGGGCGAGCCGCCCGTCTTCCAGAAGTTCATCGTCAACCGCTTCAACACCTTCCTGGACGCGCTGTTCATCCTGCCGCAGCGAATCGGGGGTCTGCGCCTGCGCGTCTCCACGCCCAAGCCCAGGCGCGAGGAGATCTACTTCATCGGCGCCTGCAACGTCC
>JAJZID010000176.1 GCA_021810705.1 Actinomycetes bacterium | reverse complement strand
CAAGCCGCAACCGTGGTGCTGGTGGCTCGCGATGGCCACACGCGGCTCGTTGAGAACCCCTACCTGAGCGGCATCGCCGCCAACCCAAACCTGCCCGTTGTAGCGCCGGCCCAACCCTGGCTGAGCGCTCCCGCGGAGGGCCTCACGTTTTCAGCAGCACAGCGTTTGCCACTCGCGACCGTGGCCCGCGCGGGCGAGCGCAGAACCGTTCGCAGGCGCCGACACGGCCCCAGGCCGGTGACCTTCGCGCAGGCGCTAATGCGGCTGCGTAACAGCGGCTCGTTGGCGCCGGCGCTCTACGTCACAGACCTGCGCAGCTGGCGCGCTGCGCTTGTGGAGGAGCGCCATCTTCCCAACTGGCGAGCGGCACAGCTCGCCGACGTCACCGCCACGCTGGACGAGATGGCCACCTACCGGCAGATCACGGTCTCACGTCTGCCGGTGCTGATGCTCACGCTCGCTAACAACGCCACCTATTGGCGCAACGGGCGGCGGCTCGCCAACGGCACCTCGGTCCAATTTCAGGGCTCGGAGCTCGTCTGGCAGTACTACGCCGGGTCGGGAATACAGCTGCAGGTGTTGCACACGTTCGGAGAGGGTGACGGCTTCTTCGAAGCCGGACCCAGCGACTACCCGAAGCTCGTCACGCTGATGAGCGAGATGATCCCGCTGGCCGTCCGCCGGGGCGGGGGCCTGGCCTGGGAGTACTACTTCAACTGGGAGGGCGGCCGCCCGCCGTGGGTGAGCGCGATGGCCCAGGCGACCGGGCTGGAAGCGCTCACAAACGCCTATCTGGCCACGGGCAACGAGCAGTACCTGACCGTTGCCCACAACGCGCTTGGCCTGTTCCAAACCCCCCCGCCCGTGGGTGTAGCCGTCAAGACGCAACTCGGCACGCGCTACCTGCAGTACTCCTTCACGCCCAAGACCAACATCATCAACGCCTTCCTGCAGACGCTTCTGGGGCTCTACGACTACGGCCAGGTCTCCCAGGATCCGCTGGCCAATGCGCTCTATGCCGCCGGCAACCAGGTCGCTGAGACCGAGTTGCCGCGGTTCGTGATCGGCGGCTGGTCCCTGTATCAGCCGGGCGAGCCAGATCCGTTCAACTACCACGTGCTGGTCACGGGCTTTCTGAAGCTGCTCTGCCAGAAAACGCAGATTCCCGTGTACTGCTCGACCTACCAGCTGTTTGCGGGCGACCTGCTGCTGCGCCCGCAACTGACGCTGCTCAGCACCACCGCACCGGCCGGCCGGCGCTTCGCGCTGCGCTTTGCGCTGAACAAGTACGCGCAGGTGGGCGTGGCACTCGGCTCGCCGGGCCACTATCACATCTACGCCAAGCGCTACTTCCTGGCTGGGACACGCGCGTTCCCGGCGCCGAAGCTGCGCCCTGGCAAATACAGGCTGGCGATGTCGGTGACCGACCCGGTTGGTCATTACGCGCAACTGGAGACGACTCTGAGCGTCTGTCGCGGAGGCTGCCCGCAGACGCCTGCGCCGCTGTTGCCCAGCACCGGCGCGGTGCCGACGGTGAGCGTCCCCGTGCCACCGCCGACGACAACACCCACGGTCGTCACGACCACCACGCCAACCACAACCACGACCACCACGCCGACCACGACCACGACCACGACCACGACCACGACGACCACGACGACCACCACCACGACGACGACCTCCAACACCGGCGGGAACTCGCTGTAGCTTTCAGTCAGTGAGCGCCCGCACGATCCTCTACACCGGTAAGGGCGGCGTCGGCAAAACCTCGGTCGCCGCCGCTACCGCAGTCCGCATCGCGGCCGGCGGCCGCCGCACACTGATCCTCTCAACCGACCCCGCCCACAGCCTGTCTGACTCGCTGCAGACCACACTGGGCTCGCAGCCCACCCGGGTGGCAGCCAACCTGCATGCCGCTGAGATCGATGCCCAGGATGAGCTCAGCGGCCACTGGGGCGGCGTCCAGGCGTGGCTCGGTCGTGTCTTCGCGCAGCGCGGCCTGGACCGCATATCGGCGGAGGAGCTGACGGTGCCACCGGGATTCGATGAGCTGTTCGCGCTGCTGCGCCTGCGCGAACACCACGAATCGGGCGAGTGGGACGTGATTGTGGTCGACTGCGCACCGACCGGCGAGACGCTGCGGCTGCTGTCCTTCCCGGAGGCCGCGCGCTGGTGGCTTGAGAAGATCGTGCCGCTCGAACGCGCGATCATCGCCACCGCCGCCCCGTTCGCGCGAACGGTCCTGGACCTGCCGTTGCCCACCGACGCTGTGTTCGCCGACCTGCAACGGCTGTCGGCCAACCTCATCGCGATGGACGCAATCCTGCGCGAGGGCGCCCACACCACGATCCGCCTGGTGATGGCCCCCGACCGCATGGTGATCGGCGAGGCGATGCGGACCTTCACCTATCTGAATCTCTACGGCTACCTGACCGACGCCGTGGTGGTCAACAAGGTCTTCCCCGCAGACGTGGGCGGCTACTTCGCCGGCTGGCGGGCGCACCAGCAGGAGCAGCTCACGCTGGTTCGCTCAGCGTTCTCACCCGTACCGGTGCTCGAGGCTCCCTACCTGGACCGCGAGGTGGTCGGCAGAGAGATGCTCGGCATCCTCGGCAGCGAGCTGTTTGACGGCGAGCCCTTCGGCGCCGGCCCGCTGGCCGGCGCCTCGCCCGACGCCATCCTCCACTCCGAGATCACCCAGACGGTGAGGACCACCGCCGAGGGTGCCACACTCCGACTGACGATCCCGTTCGTCGAAAAGGCCGACATCGGCCTCAAGCAGGTCGGGCTGGAGCTGATCGTGACGGCCGGCAAGCAGCGGCGCACGGTCATGCTGCCACCGACGCTTGCCGCCTACACGGCGGTATCGGGGACCTACGAAGACGGGGCGCTGGAGGTGTCATTCAAACGTGAGCACTGAGCCCGAAGCCGAGATACCCGCCTCCGGCTGGGAGGCACCGGAGACCCAGGCTGGCCAGCCGGACTCGGATCCCCTGGTCAGGCTGCTGCATGACCTCATCGGCGTTGTGCCGGAGGAGCTGCGCGCACGCTTGACCGAAGCGCTGCGCGCACTGATCGAAGCGCTGCGTGCGCTGATCGACTGGGTGCTCGCAAGACTCGAGCGCAGTGCCGAGCCCGCCCCCCCGGTCAGAGACATCCCGATCTTCTGACTACCCAGACGGCCGCCACTGCAAGTTTCGGCGGAGGCTGCCGATCACAGCGGCATGCAGGTTCCAGAGAGCGTGCGCAGGATGCGCAACCACCCGCGCCAGATGGCCTCGACTCGACTGCGCGGCTGGGCCCTTGCAGCGGTCCTGCTGGCACTGGCGGGCAGCGGCATCTCAGTGGCGGCCGCCGCCCGCACGGCCGGCAACGCGGCCCAGCGCTCGCGCAGCGCCTTCCGGCTCGCCGCCGTGCGGGCACGGGCGAGCCTTGGACTGGAGGTCCAGCGCGACGCCGACCTGCTGAACGGAGCCGCTGCCTTCATGCAGGAGACGCCTGGCTTCCACCCAGCCGCCTTCCGGCGCTGGGTGGCCGACACGCGCGCGGTGGCCCGGTACCCGGAGCTGCTCGCGCTGGCAGCGACCGAGCCGACAGGCCACGCGAACGCCTGCCCGCCCACAACCATCGCTGGCAACCCCGCGATAATGCGCTACGACGCCCTGGCTCAGCAGGCCATCTGCCACGGCAGCGGAATCGCGGCGCTCTCACCGCTTGACCCGAGGATCGTCGATTTCGGGCTCAGCCTCGGCGGCATCCGCTTTCTGGGAGAGTCGGTCGCCGTCTACCGCACGCCAACCCCACCGCCCACAGCCGCAGGCCGCCGGCGCGCCTTCATTGGCTGGGCCACGATCGCCGTCGACCCGACAACCTTGCTGGCTGAGGCGCGCCGCGATCTCAGTGGTGTGGGCGTGGCGCTCACGACAAGACTCGACAGGCGCCTGACGTTCGCCTCCGGGCCCCGCGCGCACAACGCGGTCTCGACAACACGACTCGCCAACGGCCTTACCGAGACGGTCACGGGGACCGTACAGGGCGACTCGATCTTGGCCGACAGCACCGCGCTGGCTTCACTGGCCGGTGGCATCGCCGTCTCGTTCCTGTTGGCGCTGACACTGTTCCTGCTTGGCACGGGCCGCGCGCGCGCCATGCTGATCGTGGCGGACAAGACCGGCGAGCTGGCCTTCCAAGCGCTGCACGACTCGCTCACGGGCCTGGCTAACAGAGCCCTAGTGATGGACCGCATCGGCCACGCGCTGGCGCGTTGTGGCCGCGGCGGACCACCGGTGGCCGTGCTCTTCGTGGATCTCGACGGCTTCAAGAACGTCAACGACACCTTCGGTCACAGCGCCGGGGACGAACTGCTGCGAACCATCGGCGAGCGGCTCGGCGGACTGCTCCGTGCCAGCGACACGGTGGGGCGGATCGGCGGCGACGAGTTCGTGATCGTGCTCGAGCCGGAGGGCAACGGCACCAGTCCTGAGCTGGTGGCCAGACGCGTGTTGACGGCGCTGGCACAGCCGATCACGCTGGCTGGCGAGTTTGAGGTGCGGCTGACCGCCAGCATCGGCATCGCGAGCGGCTGCCAGGTCGATACCGAGGAGCTGCTGCGCGATGCCGACCTGGCGCTGTACGCGGCCAAGCGTGCCGGTAAGAGCCGTTACGTGGTGTTTGAGGCTGCGATGCAGACCGCGATCGCCGACCGCCTGGGGCTCGAACTCGATCTCGGCCGGGCGCTCGACCACAACGAGCTCCACCTCGTCTACCAGCCGACCTTCCGGCTTGACGACCTGCAGGTCAGCACCGTGGAAGCGCTGGTGCGCTGGCAGCATCCCACCCGGGGACTCGTTGCTCCAGACGTCTTCATCCCGCTGGCCGAGGAGAGCGGGCTGATCCTCGAGATCGGTCACTGGGTGGCCGCGCAGGCCTGTGCCCAGGCGGCCGCCTGGCGTGCGCGCGGGCTGGATGTCGCAACCGCGATAAACGTATCGAGCCGCCAGCTCGCCGAGCCCGGTTTCGTGCAGGAGGTGGCGGCGATCCTCGAGGAAGCGGGACTCGAGCCGGCGGCCCTCACCCTGGAGATCACCGAAACCTCTCTGGTGCGCGAGCCCGAGCGGGTTTCTGCCCGCCTGCACGAGCTCAGAGAGCTCGGTGTCAGGATCGCA
>JAJZID010000175.1 GCA_021810705.1 Actinomycetes bacterium | reverse complement strand
CGTGTTCACGCCCAAGGGCGAGGTCAAGTCGCTGGCGGCGGGCGCGACGCCGCTTGACTTCGCCTACGAGATCCACACCGACGTCGGCCACCGCTGCGTCGGTGCCAAGGTCAACGGCAAGATCGTGCCGCTCTCCTACCAGCTGCGCTCCGGCGACATCGTGGAGGTGCTCACCTCAAAGCGTGAGCGCGGCCCCTCACGCGACTGGCTGGCGCTCGTTAAGACCTCGCGTGCGCGCAACAAGATCAAGGCCTGGTACAAGGCGGAGAATCGTAAGGACGCCGAGCACTCCGGCCGTGAGCTCTTGCAGGAGCATCTGCGCAAGCAGGGGCTGCCGTCGCAGAAGATCGTCGCCTCGCCACTGATGGCGGAGGTGATCCGCGAGCTGGGCTTCCGCAAGGGCGATGACTTCTACATCGCCCTGGGGGCCGGCAAGGTCTCGTCGCAGACGGTGATCAACAAGCTGATGGCGCGTCTGAAGGCGGGCGAGGCCGCCGAGACGGTCCCGACCGCCGCCGCCGATCTGATGTCCTCGGGCCGGCGCCGCACGCGCTCGACGACCTCCTCCAACCGCTACGGGATCAACGTCGACGGGATCGACGAGGTGATGCTGCGCATGGCCAAGTGCTGCCACCCGGTGCCAGGCGACGAGATCGTCGGCTACATCTCGCTGGGGCGCGGGATCACGATCCACCGGGCGGATTGCCCGAACGTCGAGGTGCTGCGCAAGGACCCCGATCGCTTCACTCAGGTCTCCTGGGACGGTGACGCCGAGACCTCCTTCCAGGTCGAGATCGAAGTTCAGGGCTGGGATCGCCACCGTCTGTTGGAGGACCTGTCGCGGACCTTCGCCGAGGCCGGTATCAACATCCTCGAAGCCCGCTGCACGGTCAACCACCCGATGATCCGCAACCAGTTCGTGGTCGAGGTCGGTGACACGCGCACGCTCGACCAGGCGATCGCGCGGCTGCGCAACATCGACAATGTCTTTGACGCCTACCGACGAACCCCGGGCGCGGCCGGCTGACCGGCGCCTAGCGGCCGGCGGCGCGGGTCTGCGCTGAGCGGCGGATGCGCGCCAGGGTGCTGCGCGTGTAGGGCGCCTTGACCACCACCACCGCTTCGCCGGTGGCCATCGAGCTGATCCGGTCGGCGTCGATGCGCGTGCGCGTCACGAGCCGGTCACTCACCGAGGTGGCGCCCCGCGCGCCCCCGAGGCCGGGCCGGTGCTGGTAGCTGCGCTCCCAGGCCTGCACGGTGCCGGTCAGCTCGGCCACCGCTCGCGCGGACTCCGGCACGTCCTGGCGGTGGGCGACCTTGAGCGCCGTGTTGCCGAGGATCTCCTCGCGCACAGCCGGTCCGGCGCGGTTCAAGTCGGCCAGCTCCTGTGTTGCCAGCAGCACACCGACACCCGCCTCGCGGCCGCGCACAAGCAGCGAAAGCACGTTGTCTGAGCGCAGCGCCGAGAACTCGTCGATCGCGACCAGCGCCTGACCGCGACCTGCCGTTGAGGTGGCCAGGCGCGCGCCGGAGGCGGCGGTCAGGTCCGCCACGGCAAGCGTGCCGAGCATCGCCGCCAAGCCCCCGTAGGTGCTCGAGTTGAGGCTGAAGAGCACCACCTCGCCGCCCTCCAGCGCCGCGCGCAGGTCAAGCGTCTCGCCGGCGGTGCCGGGCTCCAGCAGCGGCCCTGTGTGGGACTCGGTCAGCACCGCCAGCCGCGAGCCGAGGCCACGCACGGCGCTCACCTGGTCGGAGGTGAGACCGGCCACATACTCCTGCACGTGCGCCAGTCGCTGGGGGCCGGCACGGCGTGCGAGCGCCGCCAGCCGCGCCGGGTTCATCAGCGTGACGACGCGCGCGAGCGTCAGCGGCCGGTCTGGCTCTGCCTCCTGTGCGGTCGTGATCGCGATCTGCAGGTAGCGTTCCGCCGCCCGCCGGTAGTGCGGTTCCGTGAAGCGCTCGGTGTCAAGCAACTTGTCCTTGAGCTCGGTGGCGTTGCCGTTGGCAAGCGGATTCCAGTGCGTGCGCCCGTCCGGTGACCACTCCCGGAAGGGGCGGCCAGCCGCCTGGGCAGCGGCCCGCAGCTCGCTGGCGAACGCCGGGCTGCCCTTCAGATCGATCGCGACGATGCCCCGGCCCTGCGCGATCTGGTCGCGCAGCAACGTCAGCATGGTGGTGGTCTTGCCGGCGCCGGTGGCGCCGACGATCAGCCCGTGCGCTGCGAGCGTGCGCTCGGGCACCTCGACCGGTCTGCCGTCGACGTCGTAGCCGATCACGATCATGCGCCCGGCCCGCAGCCGCTCCGTGCTGCGGCGCTCGCGCTCCTGCAGCCGCATCACCAGCCGCCAGACGCTGCGCAGGCTGAACGCGACGAGGACCAGCGCGAGCGCCGCGCCCGCGGGCATCACGACCAGCGCCGCAGCCCCGGCGAGCGGCCACAGCAGGCTGCGGGCGAGCGGGCCAGGCGGCGGTGGCGGCGGTGGCGCTGACGGGCGCTCAGGAAGCTCGCTCATCTGGCGATCGCGCTCAGCGACGATCTGGAGGCGGTTCCAGCGTGACGGCGCGCCCGCCGCCGCTCAGACTCAATCGCGGCGATGCTGGCGCCAGCGATGCCGTCGCTGGCCAGCAGGCGGATCTGCACACGCGCGGCGATCTCGGCGCCCGCGGCTGCGCGCTGCACGCCGCGGGCGACCGTCTCGCTGCCCGCCACGTAGAGGATCCTGGTGATGCGTGCGTCGCTCGCGTAGGCCGCCATGATCGCCGCCATCCGCGGCGCGCTCTTGGCGGTCAGCTCGAGCTCGACGGCAACGCGGCCGCCGCCCTGCAGCGCGACCAGCAGGTCGGGGTAGTGCCGGCGTGCGCGGCCATCGGCGCCAAAGATCCCGATGCCGATGCCGCCGGCGCGAGGCTCACCGTCGGCGTGAGGCTCGCCAGCCGCCGCCGGCGTGGCGTCACGGCCCTGCAGCGCGCGCTCTGAGAAGAGCGCGCGCGGTTCGCCGAAGCGGCCGGCACGGGCCGCCAGCCACAGCCAGCCGACACCGACGTCGTGCCGGTACTCGGACAGGTTCAGAGCGGGAGGCCCGAGCTGCGAGCCGACGGCCGCCAAGCCGGCGGCGGTGATCATGGCCGCAGCCGGGAGCCTGTGGAAGATCCGCTCCACCCTCAGCAGGCGGGCGTCAGCCAGGGCTCGGCAGCGCCGCATCACGGTCGTCTCGCCGACGCCGAGCAGCACGGCGAGCTGGGGGACGGTCAGGAACCGGTGCTCGGCCAGCGGGCCGAGCACCGAGCGATCCGCTGAGGTCAACTGCGGCAGCGGGTTTTGCGTCATGCGCAATGGAGGCCGCGGCGCGCCGAAATCGACCCCCCGTCGTGCGGGTTTTGTGCGCTCTGTGCGAACTTCGTTTCGTGCGAGACTGGGGTGGTGGCAAGCGAGCGGCAGTCGGGCGCGGATCGGCAGAGGCGGGAGGAGGAGCTTGTGCGGGCGGTGCTTGCCGCGTTTGAGCGAACCCCGGATGTGCGTTTGCGCGAGCTGCTCGCTTCGCTGGTCAGGCACCTGCACGCGGTCGTGCGCGAGACCCGTCTGACCGAGCAGGAATGGGCGGCGGCGATCGAGTTTCTGACCGAGACCGGGCAGATCAGCGACGCTCACCGCCAGGAGTTCGTGCTGCTCTCAGACGTGCTCGGCATCTCGATGCAGACCGTGGCCGTGAACGACACGGCGGGGCCGGCGGCCACGGAGGCGACCGTGCTGGGCCCCTTCTTCGTCGCCGGTGCACCGCGGCTCGAACGCGGTGCTGATATCGCCATGGGTGCGCAGGGCGAGCCCTGCTGGGTTGAGGGCAGCGTCAGCGACACCGCCGGAAGAGCGTGCGCGGGCGCGCTGCTCGACGTCTGGGAGTGCGACGAGGATGGGCTCTATGACGTGCAGCGCGACGGGGCGGCGATGGCCGCCAGGGCCACACTCGAGGCCGACCCGGAGGGCCGCTTCTGGTTCTGGGCGCTGACGCCGGTCCCGTACCCGATCCCCGATGATGGGCCGGTGGGACGGCTGCTGCGGGCCACCAGCCGCTCGCCGATGCGCGCTCCGCACCTGCACTTCCGGGTCAGCGCGCCGGGAGCACGGACGCTGGTCACCCACATCTTCGTCGAGGGTGAGCGGCTGCGTCGGGACGGGGATGCGGTGTTCGGCGTCCGGGAGTCGCTGGTGCGTGTGTTCGAGCGCCAGGCGCCCGGTACGCCGACTCCAGACGGGCGCCAGCTGCCCGCCGAGCGCAGCTGGACGCGGGTGCGCTTTGACATCGTGCTCGAGGCGACCGGGGATCTCAGGCCAGCACGCTGAGCGCCCCGGGCGCCACCGAGAAGCGGTGCTCATGGCCTGCGCCGATGTAGTCGCCGTCGACCTGCAGCGGCAGGGGCCTGTCGTCCAGAGAGCGGACCCGCAGCCAGTGCTGGGCGGGGAATTCGGCGATGCGCCGGTGCGCGGCGACATGCGCGCGGGAGGACAGCGCCCGCCAGGCGATCGAGGGGATGTCAAGGGGGTTTGTGCGCTCCAGAAGCAGGGCCGCGAGGTCCCCGCTGATGAGCGACGCGCCGCGCGCCATCTCGACTCCGCGGTCGCCGAAATAGGTGTAGGGCGAAGCGTTCTGGACCAGCAGAGTGACTCCGCGGGGACGCCCGGCGACGCCCGCCTGCGGGTGCTCGAGCTCCGCCTCCAGTTGCGGTGGCGACACCAGGTAGCGCCGCGCGAAGGTGCTCGTCGCCACCCAGGCGTAGTAGTACTCGCCGAGCCTTGCCTTCAAGCGTGGGTGCGCATCCACACGCCCGACGACGTCGGCGTCCAGTCCGACGCCGGCGGAGAACAGGAAATAGCGGTCGCCCACACGCCCGAGGTCCACCTCGCGCGTGCGCCAGTCGCGGGCCAGGCCCAGGAGATGCTCGGTCGCAGCGACCACGTCCGGCGGTATGCCGAGCATCCGGCAGTAGACGTTCGCGCGCCCGCCCGGCAGACAGGTGAGTGGTGTGCGGGTGCCGACCAGGCCGTTGGCGGCCTCGTTGGCGGTGCCGTCGCCGCCGAAGGCCACGACTGCGTCATACCCCTCCTGGGCCGCCTCGCGGCACAGCTCCGTGGCATGGTCACGTCGTTCGGTGTCGACCGCGTCGACCACGTAGCTGCCG
>JAJZID010000174.1 GCA_021810705.1 Actinomycetes bacterium | reverse complement strand
AACCTGCCGGTCATCCCGACGGTCTATGGCGTTTCGTGGGGCGAGTACAACACCGGTGCGTTCACCGGCTGGCCGACCCCGTCAAACGAGTACGAGTCAGCGCAGCCCGCGACCCCGACCAACGAGGTTGTCGTTCTGCACCTGCGGCCCAAGAGCTGAAGCCGAGCTTCCAGCTCTCGAGCCACACGGGGATCCCGGCGCCCGCCACGTGCGGGCGCCGGGATCGCCCCGGTCCTCTCTTCCCTCATCCACACCACTAGGTCTTAGGAGCAGCTGCAGATGAACAGCCTCACGCCCGGAGGCTCGCAGGACGCACGGCGTTTTCCGGAGGGCTTCGTCTGGGGGGTCGGCACGTCCTCCTACCAGATCGAGGGCGCCGTCGACGCAGACGGCCGTGGCCGCTCGATCTGGGACACCTTTGCCCACACGCCGGGCAAGGTCAACCGCGGTGACAGCGGTGACATCGCCTGTGACTCCTACCACCGCCTGGACGACGACATCGCGCTGCTTGAAGGGCTCGGCGTCGGCGCCTACCGCTTCTCGGTCTCCTGGCCGCGCGTGCTGCCGAGCGGCAGCGGGCCGGTCAACCACGCCGGCCTCGACTACTATCGCCGGCTCGTTGACGCCCTCGTGCAGCACGGGATCAAGCCGGTGGCAACCGTCTATCACTGGGACCTGCCGCAGGCGCTCGAGGATCGCGGCGGCTGGGCGAACCGCGACACCGCGCTTGCCATGGGCGAGCTCGCCGGCGTGCTGGCGCAGGCGCTCGGCGACCAGGTCGCCATGTGGATCACGATCAACGAGCCGCTGCAGACCGTCCAGCAGGGCTACCTGAACGGGACGCACGCTCCAGGGCGCCGCGAGGCGCCGCTGGCCGCCGCGGCGATCCACCACATCATGCTCGCGCACGGATACGCGACGGCGGCGCTGCGTGCGGGCAGCCCGGGAGCGGTCGTGGGCCCGACGATGGACACGCAGCCGTTCAACGCCCTGGACGAGGACGCCACCGCCGCGGCGCTCGCGCTTGACGCCGAGTACAACCGGGTCTACCTGGACCCTGTGCTGCGCGGCAGCTACCCCGGCGATCTGCGCGCCGAGCTGATGCCGCCAGACGAGCTCATCAGGGCCGGCGACATGGAGCTGATCTGCGCCCCGATCGACTTTCTCGGCCTGAACTACTACCGCCCGCACTACGTGCGCAGCGGCGATTGGGCGGACCTCAGACTCGGCGAGCGCCCGGTGGTGGGCTGGCCCGGCGTCGTCCACTACATGCCGCCAGACCTGCCCCGCACCGTGATGGGCTGGGCGGTCGTGCCTGAGGGGCTGCGCGATTTGCTGATCCGGCTTGACCGTGAGGCCGGTGGCCTGCCCATCTACATCACCGAGAACGGCTGCGCCGCCGACGACTACATCACGCCCGAGGGCACGGTCGATGACCACGAGCGGATCGCCTACATTCACGGCCATCTGGAGGCGGTGCTCGAGGCTCTGGCGGCCGGCGTGAACGTCGCCGGCTACTTCCACTGGTCGCTGATGGACAACTTCGAGTGGGCCGAGGGCTACCGGCGCCGCTTTGGCCTGCACTACGTCGAGTTCGGCTCGGGCCGGCGCCTGGCCAAGCGCAGCGCTGCCTTCTACCGCGAGGTCGCCCTGACCAACACGCTTGTGCCCGAGCCAGCACTGGCTGCGCGCGGCCGCGCCCCGGCCGATTCAGCTGGGCGCAGCGGTGGCACCGAGCTCCCAGAGGCTCCCGCGGCCGTTTGAACGGCCGCTGGCGCGGTGCGGTCTCCTCCTCTCTCTCTCCGCACCGATGGCCGGCACGGCGGGCCTGCGGGTCCGCCGTGCCACCCCAATCTGCCGAAATCCTTAGCCTGCTCGCCAGCCGGGACGCAATAATGTTCAACATGGCTGCGCAGCCGACGGATCCCTACGCCGTGCTGGGGGTTTCACCTGGCGTCTCCGACGTGGAGTTGCGCCGTGTCTATCGGGAGCTGGTCAAGCGCCACCACCCCGACCACAACGGCGGCTCCGCCAGCTCGGCGGCACTGTTTGCGCGTATCCAGACCGCCTACTCGACGATCGTCGAGCGCCGCCGCGCCGAAGGCTGGCCGTTGCCCGGGGCACAGCCGACGCCCGCTGGCCGGCCGGCCGCGGCTCGTCCGCCGCGGCCGCGTGCGTCCGCCGGGTCGCCGGATGAGAACCTCGAGCAGCGGATCGCACGTCTGGAACGGGAGCTTGCGGCCAAGCGCCTGGCGCAGCGCCAGCAGGCCGACGCGCAGGCCAGGTTCGCGCAGGCGCAGTTCGCCCGCGCGGCGGCTGCGCGCGCCGCCGCCCGCACAGCCGCACAGCCCGACCCTCAGGCGCGCCGCCCGACCCAGGAGGAGCTCGGCATCTACACGACCGACGACAGCTTCACCAAGATCATCGACGACGCCACGCAGCAGGTGGGCGAGCATCTGCGTCAGGCTGATCCCAAGAAGCAGTTCACACGCAGGCTCGCCGACCTCTTCGGTCGCGAACGCTGAGCTTCAGCCGACGGCGCTTCGTGTTGCCCGTTCGTGGGCGGCGGGGATTCTGACCCGTCTCAGGGTTGCGGCCCAGGCGAGCAGCGCCAGCAGCGAGACGGCCGCACCGAGCGCGCAGACGGCGCCCCAGCCATCGGCGGCATAAAGCGCGCCCGTGAAGGCCGAGCAGACGATTCCGCCCAGGAAGTAGGCGCTCATGTAGGCCGTTGTGATGCGGCTGCGGGCGTCAGGGTCCAGCCGGTAGATCGCGCTCTGGTTGCCGATGTGGGTGCCCTGCACGCCCAGGTCGAGCACCATGATCCCGAGGATCAGCACCACCACCGACCGCGCTCCGAGCGCCAGCAGCAACCAACTCGAGAGCAGCGAGAGCAGCGTGACGGTTGTGGCCAGCCCGCCGCGCTCGCGGTCAGCCATGCGGCCGACAACCTGCGCCGCGCTCGCGCCAGCGACCCCGGCAAGGCCGAACAGCCCGATCACGGCGTTGCCGTAGTGGTAGTGGCTTGAGTGCACCCCGGAGAGCAGAAAGGCGAGCGAGGTCCAGAGGATGCTGAAGGCGCCGAAGGCGCAGGCCCCGAGCAGCATCCGCTGGCGCAGCAGCGGTTCGTCGGCAACGAGCCTGAGCACCGAGCGCAGCGCCGTGCCGTAGGGGAGGTCAGAGGTCGGCGCGACGCGAGGCAGTGCTCGGCGCAGCAGCAGCGCCAGCGCGACCATCACGACCGCGGCGGTGGCGAACACGATGCGCCAGCCGAACAGCTCGGCGATGACGCCGCTGAGCGTGCGCGAAACGAGGATCCCGATCAGCAGGCCGCTCATCACGGTCCCGACCACCCGGCCACGCTCGTGCTCGGCCGCCAGGTGCGAGGACATCGGCACGATCACCTGTGCCACGAAGCTCGCGACCCCGACGAACAGGGTCGCCGCCGCGAACACGGCGAGACCCGGGGCTGCGGCTGCCAGCGCCTGACCGAGTGCGAGCGCGATCATGCCGGACACGATCAGACGCCGGCGCTCGATCAGGTCGCCCAGCGGCACAAGGAACACCAGGCCGAGCACGAACCCCGCCTGCGAGACGGTCACGAGCAGCCCGGTGGTGCCGGCGCCGACCGCGAACGCGCGTCCAAGCGTGTGCAGCAGCGGCTGCGCGTAGTACATGTTCGCGACCGCGGCTCCGGTGGTACAGGCCAGGAGCAGGACCATCCCACGGCTGAGCCCGGCATCTGCCCTGGCGCTGTCCACCGCAGGGCTGCCTGCGTTTGGGCTCACACGCGCACGCGGGCTTGTAGCAGCTGGTCCTCGCGGCGCACCAGCTTCACGCGCGGGCGTCCCGTGGGCTCGCCGAGCGCGCGCTCATGTGCGTCGATCGCCTCCCAGCCGGCGTAGTCGATGATGTGCAAGCCGTGGGCCCGCAAGCGCTCGATGAGCGCCTCCGGTTGCTGGGCGGGCTCGGGCAACCGGCCGGCGTGGAAGTCCTCGAGCAGACGGCTGGTCGTCTCCTGCGCGCACTTCTTGTTGGTGCCGATCACGCCCGACGGACCGCGCTTGATCCAGCCGGCCGCATAGAGGCCAGGGAGCGGCTGGCGGCTTGAAGCGTCGAGCACGCGGCCGCCCTCGTTGAGCAGCGTCCCGCGCCGCTCGTCGAACGGGATGCCGGGGAGCGGCACGCCGACATAGCCGACGGCGCGCAGCACGAGGCTCGCCTCGATCCGCTCGCTGACCCCGGTCGGCCTGGCCTTCAGGCTTCCGTCCGGCGCCGGCTCGAGCGCGGTGCGCTCGGTCACGATCGCCTCCACCTGTTGTTCGCCCTCGATCGCCACCGGCGCCCACAGGAAGCGCAGCGCGATCCGCCGCGGCTTGCCCTGCGGGGCCTTGGCCGCGTAGGCGCGCAACGTCTCGAGGTTGCGCTGGACGGTCTGCTCGGCCGACTCAAGCGCGGCCGCGCTGGCAGGGTCGAGCTCCAGGTCCTCCGGGTCGACGATCACATCCGCCAGCTCGAGATCGGCCAGCTCCCGCAGCTCCGGATTGGTGAAGGCCGCCTGCACCGGGCCGCGCCGGCCGAGCACGATGATCTCCTCGATGCGTGAGCTGCGCAGCCGCTCGATCGCGTGGTCGGCGGTGTCGGTCTGGCCGAGCTCCTGGGCGGAGAGCGCGAGCATGCGCGCGACATCGAGTGCGACGTTGCCGTTGCCGATCACCACCGCGCGGCGTCCCGACAGATCAAAGTCCCGCTCGGCGTAGTCCGGATGACCGTTGTACCAGGCGACGAAGTCGGTCGCCGACTCGCTGCCCGGCAGATCCTCCCCAGGAATGCCGAGGCGCCGGTCTCCGGCGGTGCCGACGGCGTAGAGCACGGCGTGGTAGGCGCTGGCCAGCTCGGCGTGGCTCACGTCGGTGCCGACCTCGACGTTGCCGTGGAAGCTGAAGCCCGGCATGCGCGCGGTGCGCTCGAACACGCGCGTGACCGACTTGATCTTGGGATGGTCGGGCGCGACGCCGAAGCGCACGAGACCCCAGGGTGTCATCAGGCGGTCGTACATGTCGACGCGCACGACCGGGTCGCTGCTTGAGAGCAGCTGTCCGGCCGCGTAGAAGCCAGCCGGGCCGGCCCCGACGATGGCCACCCGCAGCGGGTGCTCGGCGCTGCCTAGTACGTCACTCATAGAACTGAGGTTATCCATG
>JAJZID010000173.1 GCA_021810705.1 Actinomycetes bacterium | reverse complement strand
GCCGAGCAGACCGGTGCCGCGCACGTCGATCACGATCCGCAACGGATCCCAGCCGGCGATACCGGGCCGCCCAACGAGCTGCTCGCCGACGATCGCACAGCCCGGAATCCGCTCGATCGCCTCGCGCGCCCGGGCGGCGGCATGGATCGTGCGGTCGAGCAGCAGCTCGCCATGCACGGCCAGCTGCCGCCTGGCGGCGTCGAGGGAGGCCATCAACAGGGCGCTCGGGCTGGTGGAACGGACCAGGCGCACCGCTCGGGAGATGGCGCCGATGTCGACCCGGTCGGTGTGCCCCACGAGCAGCATCGCCGACTGCGTCAGGCTGCCGACGATCTTGTGGGTGGAGGCGAGCATCACGTCCGCGCCAAGCTCAAGCGGCGAGGCCGGCAGCGACGCGTGGAAGCCAAAGTGCGCGCCCCAGGCGCTGTCGACGACGAGCGGCACGCCCGCACGGTGGGCGACCTCCGCGCAGCCGGCGATGTCGGCGGCCATGCCGTAGTAGGTGGGCGAGACGATGAAGGCGGCCGTGCAGCGCTCGCCCTGCGCAAGCGCCTGCTCGAGCGCCTGCGGCGTGACCCCGTGCGCCATCCCCAGCTCGGGGTCGTACTCGGGCGCCACGAAGCGCGGCAGACCGCCGGCCAGCACCAGCCCGTCGATCACGCTGGCGTGCGAGTTGCGCTGCACCAGAACATGGCGGCCATCACCGGCCAGGGCCAGGCACAGAGCGTGGTTGCCCTGGCTGGCGCCGTTGGTCAAAAACCAGCAGCGGCTCGCCCCATATGCTTCTGCGGCCAGCCGCTCGGCGCGCTCATACGGCGTCGGCGACGGTCCGATGTCGATCCCCTCGATGTCCTGGGGAACATCGAGCAGCAGCGCCGCGTGGCCGAGCGCGCTGCGCAGGCCCGGGTCCGCGCCGCCACCGCCCTTATGGCCGGGCACATGAAAGCGGGTCGATCCTCGCAGCCCGTAGGCCGCAACGGCCTCGAGGTAGGGTGCCGTCGGCTGCTCGGAGTGACTGGGGGTGGGTGCGGCGTCGCTCTCAGCTTTCATTGGCGGCACGCAGCAGGTAGGCACGGATGAAGCCGTCGAGGTCACCATCCAGCACGCGGTTGACATCGCCCATCTCGTGGTTGGTGCGGTGATCCTTGACCAGGGTGTAGGGGTGCAGAACATAGGAGCGGATCTGCGAGCCGAAGTTGACATCCTGTGCTGCGCCCTTCTCCCGCGCGATCTCCTCCTGGCGCTCGCGCTCGGCGCGCTCGGCCAGCTTGGAGCGCAGCATGGCCATCGCCTCCGCGCGGTTGGATGACTGCGAGCGCTCGTTTTGGCACTGCACCACGATCCCCGTTGGACGGTGCGTGATCCGGACCGCTGAGTCGGTCTTGTTGACGTGCTGACCGCCGGCGCCGCTGGCGCGGTAGGTGTCGACCTGCAGATCGTCCTCATCGATCTCGATCTCGCCCACGTCGTCCACCACCGGCGAGACCTCGACCCCGGCGAAGCTTGTCTGGCGACGGCTGGCGGAGTCAAACGGGCTGATCCGCACCAGGCGGTGGACGCCCTTTTCGCTGGCGTAGAGCCCGTAGGCGTTCTCGCCCCGGACCAGGAACGTGGCCGACTTGATGCCGGCCTCCTCGCCCGGTGAGACCTCGAGCAGCTCCACTCCAAACCCGCGCTTCTCAGCCCAGCGCATCTCCATGCGCAGCACCATCTCGGCCCAGTCCTGCGCGTCGGTGCCGCCGGCGCCGGCGTTGACGGTCACGAACGCATCACCGGCGTCGTAGCGTCCCGAGAACAGGCGCTGCTCCTCGAGCGTCGCGAGCCGGTCCTCGGCGGAGGCGACCTGGTCGGCCAGCTCGTCGGCCAGCGTGGGATCCTCCTCCGCCATCTCGGCGAGCGTCGTGAGGTCTTCCACGTCGCGTTGGAGCGACCGGAAGCTGTCAAGGCGACGGGCCGCCCGCGCGTGCTCGGCGCTGACCTTGGCGGCGTGCTCCTGGTTCTCCCAGAAGCCCGCCTCGCTCATCTCCGCCTCGAGCGCGGCAACGCGCTCGCTCAGTGAAGCGGGGTCAAAGATAGCCCGTGAGCAGCTCCAGCTGTTCACGGACGGCGGCCAGACGCTGGGGGAGCGAATCTGCAGCTGTGTTGGGCATGCGAGCGGAACCGTAGCAGCCGGCCTGCACGCCTGAGCAGTCGCCGGGCGTGCCGCGCCCCGCCGGTTCTAGAGTCATGGCCATGACCGATATCAACGATGAGGGCGTGCGTGAACTGCTGGCAGCGCCCAACTACGCCGTCGTGAGCACCGTCAACGCCGACGGGTCGATTCTCTCAACCGTCGTGTGGGTGGACTTCGCCGCAGGGGTGCTGGCCGTCAACAGCGCCGTCGGCAGGCAGTGGCCCACCAACCTGGAGCGCGATCCGCACATCACGCTGCTCGTGCTCGATCAACAGAACCCGTATCACTTCGCAGAGATTCGCGGGCTCGCGAAGGGCACGGACGAGGGCGCACTGGAGCACATCCACGCGCTCGCGCACAAGTACATCGGCCGCGACTACCCGTATCTCTCAGACGGCGAGCGGCGGCGCAAGTACGTGATCGAGCCCCAGCGCGTGCGCTACGTCAAGCCGTAGGCCGGCGGCGCCGGGTTCGCCGCGCCTCCCGCACATGGCGGGCGGCTTCACGGTCAAGCTCGGCCTGGACGCGGTCGAGGTCGGGTGCAGGCCCGTACAGCGCCCAGCCGTGCTTGACCAGCGGCGCCACCACACCGATCAGTACGAACACCGGCCAGAAGAAGCCGCCGCCCGTTGCCGCCCAGATGAGCGTGCAGATCACAAACGGAGTCAGGGCGCCGCCGGACTGCTGCAAAACGCGCCGGCGCAACAGGCGCCGGCGCTCGTCGCGCTCGACCCGCTCGGCAAGCTCGCCGGCGGGAAGCTCCGGCAGGTCGACCAGCAACCCGCGCAGCTCAGACTGTGTGCGGGCCGCATAGGCGGCCCGCAGCCGCTCATCGAGCTCGTCCTGATCCAGGCGCCCTGCGCCGTAGTGCGCCGCGAGGGCGGCGGCTGCCTGTTCGCGGTCCTCGTCGGAGGCGCGCAGGTCGGGCACATCGGCTGGCATCACGCCCGTAGGCTACGAGCGTGGCCTCGGTCCCGCAAGCCCCCGTCGTCCGTCAGCCGGCGGTCCGGGAGGCGTTGCGGCGCTTGGGCACCGCCAGGTCCGACGGCTTCAGGTAGACGGCGTAGAAGTCACGGTCATCGGGCACCAGGTAGCGCTGGGGCGACTGCCACATCCCGGGCAGCAGGTTCGCCGCGCCGACCGCGCCCGGCCCGGTGTAGGTGATGAAGCTCGGCCATTCGGCGTTGATGTCAAGCTGCATCGCCCGCACCGCGCCCGCGTGGATCATGATCTGAGCCAGTGACGCAACCGTCTGGTAGTCCCCCGCCGCGTAGATGAGATCACCGTTGCGGGTGATGCCGGCGGCGGAGCGCCAGACCATGATCGCGTTGCCGACCGTGGCGCCCCATTGCGGCCCGTCGCTGAGGTTCGGGTTCGGGCGCCCGTTGTTGACGATCAAGGGCAGGTTCTGACGGGCGTAGAGCACGTTGTGGCCGGCGACCGCCCCGCTCTTCCAGTCGATGATGTTGACCGTGCCGTTGCGATAGCCGACGAACGCCGACAGGCCGTTCTTCATCGGCGCGTAGGTGTGACCACCCACGACCACACCACCGCCGGAGTCGACCAGCTTGAAGCCGCTGTTGAACGTCGCCAGCAGCTTGTACCGCAAGGAGGTCGGGACCATCTCCGGGCCGCGCGAAGGCAGATTCACGCTCGGCTCCTGGACACCGGGGTAGTACTGGATCTTGGTCTCGTGCGTGTTGATCCACGCGACGCCTGCGACGATCTGCGGGTAGGCCGGGTTGCTGCGGTAGCTGGTGATCAGCACCGCCGGGTACTTCAGGCCACGTTCGTGAAACGGCTGGTGCCACTGTCCCTCGCCCGGCAGCGCCGGCTTGATCACCGGCTTGATCGGCGCCGGCAGCGCGCTGGCGGCGGCCAGCGCGCGCGCGGCCTTGGTGGCTGCGCTTGACTTCTCAGCCAGCGTGGTTCCCGCCTGATGCGGCAGCGCCTTGATCTTGCCGCCCTTGGCGGGGGCCGTGAGCGTGTAGTACCAGTCCTCGACCTGCATGACGAGCCCGCGCGCGCCGTTGGCTCGCAGCCACTCGACCGCTCGCACCGACAGCGGGATGTTGCCCGCCTGCAGGAACACGGAACCGAACAGGCTGATGAACGCGACCAGCAGCGACAGCGTCGCTGTGAGACGCACCACGCGTCCGGCACGGGGACGACGGCTCACGGCGCGCCTGGTCATCACCCGGCCGCCGCGCGAGACGGTCACGCGATCATCGAATTCGAACATCGGTCCCGGAGTCTCCCTTTGGACGACGCGGTGTAGATTAAAGGCCAGATTAGAAGCTTCTCAGCCGACGGGACCCGGCCAGCATTGCATACTCAAGTCGATGCTCACTGTCGGTGGCGCTGCTAGCGACTCGTGCAATTTTGACCTTTGAGGATGATCGAGCTGAACCGCAATGCGATTGAGATTGCCCTCTCGGTCGCAATCGCACTTCTGGTGCTGGTCATCTCGCCCGGGCTGGCCGTAACTGGAGGCTTGGCGATCGTGGTTTTGGCGGTGGGCGCCGTGAAGCTGCGCCGGGACCGTGCAGCGCGCGCCAGGCGGCGGCGTTGAGCGCCTCCGCCGGCACCGCTCAGACGGGTGATGCGGCTGTGAGTCGCACGCTGCTGGTTGACCTCGACCGTGGCCTGCTCAAGACAAACCTCACGCACGAGGCGCTGAGCGCGCTGATGCTCTCGCGCCCGCGCGCCGCAGTGGGTGCGCTGGCACGGCACGGCCGTTCTCCGGCCAACATGGCGGCGGCGATCGCCGAACAGGTCGAGATCGATGTGAGCACGCTGCCCTACGACGAGCAGGCGCTCGCAGACGTGCGCGCGCAGCGGGAGCGCGGCGCGTTCATCGTGCTTCAAGCGCGCCGCACCGCCCCCTGGGCGGCGGCCGTTGCGGCACACCTTGGCTGCTTTGATGGGATCGTCTCACAGGAGCGCCGCAGCGCGGATGCGCGGCTGGCTCAGAGCCGGCGCCGGCGCCTGAACCCGGCCGCGATGGTGCGTGAGCTGCGCCCACACCAGTGGCTGAAGAACCTGCTCGTGCTCGTCGCGCTGTTCACCGCCCAGAAGCTCGAGCACCCGACGCTGGT